>JAPLOC010000526.1 GCA_026692825.1 Planctomycetota bacterium
CCGATACCGAATCAACGCGATACGCTCTCGGTTACGTGCGCTGCATTCCTGGGACTCCCGCAGAGATCGACGAAGCGACCGGGAAAACCACGGTCAAGGGAACGGCGTGGCTGGCCTCAACCGATACGCACTGTCTGGCGGTTGTGGAAACGGACGGCTTCGCGGAGTGCGCTGAATTCATTCCGCTGGATGCGCTTCCGAAAAAGTCCACCAAAGGGAAGCCGCCGGAATGTTCACTCAATGGCGAGTGGCGCAATTCCGATAACCGAATTGCTCCGCGCGTGGACGAATTCGGCGAGCGCGATGGCACGAATGGCGCGGGAAGGTTCCCGCGTGTTGCTGACGTCATTCCGGAAATCGGCGAACATATTCGCGGTGAAGTCTACGCCAATCCGAGGGACGAAAACACCGCGTGGCAACTCGTTCACTTCGATCCCGAGGTATTCGCTCGCATGGTGGCGGCTTGCCACTTGCGCACGGATGACGATCGCGGGATCGTTCTGGCAATCGCAATCCCGAAACCGGCTGAAGACCTGAACTACCGCGCGTTTGAAGCCGCTTCCGACGCTCCGATTGTGGCAATCGGAATTCAAGGCTTCGGTGTGACAATGCCGCTTTCCCTGGATGGCGCACGCTCAACGGAATGCGAGCGCTACGAAGGATTCCGGAAGCGGTTCAGCGCCGACTTCTACCGCGCCGAACAGCAGACCGAACGGTTCAGGAAGGAAGCCGCCGAGCGAATCAAGGCGAAGGAACTGGCGAAGAGCCTGGAAGGGAAAGAGGGAACCGCGCCGGCCGCGAAACCGACCGCGCCGACTCCCGCGCCGGCCGCGCGACGCTCGCCAACCGATTCCCGCCGTCCGGTTCCCGCGCCGGTTGCCGCTCCCGCGCCAATGGAAGAGGAAGCACCGTTCTAACGCTCCCGGAATTCCATCCCGTCAAATCTATTGCCGACTGGCGCGAAGTGCGCCAGCCGGCTTGCTGGCGTGCAAGGCTGGCATTGTGCCAGCCGATCGATTCCCGTTCATTTCAGTGCCAGCCGCCACCATGAAGACATTCGCCTACGCATATTGTGGTCAAGTTGTCCGGACCGTTTCAGCACGCTCGGAGCGCACAGCGCGCCGATTGTTGGGATTCAATCCGTATGGCTTGTATTCGCTGGTGATTGTGGATTGATTCTCGCCAGCTCCCTCCCGCTTTACCACTTCACCAGCTCGCCACGCAAAGGATTCCGCCAATGATTCGCGTTCAAGTCTCCAAACCGCCTGAATTGCTTCTCTCTTGCGTGTTCTGGTCCGGATCCGGGAATTTTTGGCGGTTGACTTTCCCAGTTTCCGAAATGGGAAACGCTCTCGCCATTTGCGGCTGGACGTTGGCGAACAATTTTGACCGCTCATTTTCTGAAGTGCGCGCGGAACTCAACCGCCTGGAATCGCTCCCGTTCCTGGAAATCCCGAACGATCCGCGCGCGTGGTTTGCGAAGTTCGGAATCCGGATTGTTGACGCTACTGGCGACGCCTGAACAGCTCCCGCTCTCTCTCCCGCTTCCCTGTCTCCCTCCCTCCCTCACACTGAACACCAACGCTATGAAAACCTTCAACCATGTCACCACTCAACTTCCCGGGATGCGCAAGCCGGCGCAGTTCACCGCATTCCCGCACACAAACGGCGGAGAATATCTAATCCAGTCTGACCGGAGAATCGCGAGATTCAATCTCGCAACCGGCGCAGGAATCATGTCGACGCGCGGGAGTCGGTCTTTCCACCTTGACGCCGATAAAGGCGCGGTTCCCTTCACCGCTTCCCGGGAATTGCTCGAGGAAGTCAACCGCCTGGAAGCGGTTCGCCTGGAGCGCCAGCGAGAACGGCGCGGTGTGAAGCCGACAGCGACCGCAACCGCGCCAACCACATCGCCAGCCGATGAACTCGACGCGCACGCGGAATCGGACGCCGCGCTCTTCGCCAAGTATTCCCGCTAAACGCGACCGGCTTCCGAATGGCTGGCGAGACGTTCGAACCTCGCCAGCCTATCGGCCGCCGTTCGGCCAGTTCACTACTGATCTTCCAGCTCCCTCCCGCAAAGGATCCCTCCCAATGTCTACCACGTTAAAACCAATTCCCGCGCCATCCACTCGCCAGCCGAAATTCGCTCACACCGCTGGCGACTGGCGCACCAACCAGACCGCCAACGAACCGCCGGCCTGTATCTGGACTGCCGACAACAAAACGCCGATCGTCAGCGCGATCTTTCCAAAATACTTCCCGTGCGTTTCGCTGGAAGAGCGTACCGCAAATCTGAATCTCTGCGCCGCCGCTCCCAAGCTGCTGAAATCCCTCCTCGCGCTTCACGACTGGATGAGAATTCACACCTCGCCAAACGGACCGAATTCAACGCTCGCCATTCTGACCGACTCACATAACGCGATCATTGCCGCGACCAAGAAAACGCCGGACCAGTTGAGCGACTGGAATGATACGCCAGACGATACGCCAGCCAGCCAGCCGGCCGATTTGCCAGCCGCCTGGACTGCGGGAATCGACGTCTGTGATTGTTCTTCCTCCGATTGACTCCCGCGAACTCTTCCAGCTCTTTCAGCCGGCCGACTGGCGCACCGTGCGCCGGCTGGCTGGCTTCCTCGTTTCCTCCCTCCCTCCCTCGCCAGCTCCCGCCATGAACGCGACCGCCATAAACGCAACCGCCGCCGCGACCGCCGCCGATGAACTGCCTGGAATGACTGGCGCACAGTTTCGCCAGCTCATGCGCGCGCACCGTTGTACGATCCGCGAACTCGCGCGGAGAGCTGGCGTTCCGATGGAATCGGTCCGGCGCATGCGCGCCGATGGAATCGGCTTCCTGGGATCCCTGGACTACTGGCAGGCGATCACCGGCGCGCAAGAGCTGGACGCGCGACGCCGCGCACAATTCCGACAGTATCGACGCCTGGAATGGCAAAAGTCGGAAGATCGCGCCGCAAGGGAGGGATTGAAGCCGCTCCTGTTCACTTGTTGAAATTCTCGCCAGCTCTCCCGCTCGCCAGATCCCTCCCGCGCTCGCCAGCTCGCCAGCTCCCTCCCGCCTATTCCGATTCCGGGAATAGCGGCAATCCCTCTTTCGCGCGCCGCCTTAATTCTTCAATTCTATTTTCAATTCCGTCGACTGTTTCATTCGTTTCAAACTCAAATAATTTAGAGCGCAATTCACGCGACAACGGCGCGGAATGTTCTCCCGGTTTCCGGGATCCCTTCGCCCCACCACCGGCCGCCGCCCTACGCGACATCTGAATTCTCCTCCACACTGATCCATAGCCGGTACGCCCCCTTTTTCGTGCCCGACGACCAGGTCCACTTGAACGTCGCCCGGTGAAGCTCCGTTCGCCCGTTTGCCAGTCCGGGAGTCACGATTGACGAGTCGGCCGCGGTTCCAGACCAGACCAAAACGCCCGCCTCACTCACAGTCACCCCGTTCGCATTCAAGACGTTCTGGTTGTTTCTGGAATTGATCACAACGCCCGTTGCGTCATCAATCAAGTTGAGAGTCAACGTCGACAGACTGGAAGCCGGAATTGGGGTAACCCCGTCGTCAGCGGTGAGAGTCGCAGAATACCGAAACGACTGCCCCTTTTTTGCCACAAAGGCGGGAGAAACAAATCCGGGCATGGTCGGTTCTTTCTGGTTCAGTTCAATCTGATTCTGAATTCAATTCGTGGAATCGAAACTCAAATCCACTCAATGCACCGCGCAGGGCGTGGGCGAGTTCATCACTCCCGCCCACGCCTGCGCGCTCCTCACCACCCGTCGCTCGAAGTTTCAAACCTGAATTTACCCGGTGATGCTGGGGGTCACTGTCACGTTCAGGGTGTCCGTGTTCGCGACCGCCCTGGCGATTCCGGATCCATTGATTCCAGTTCCGTACAGAGTCCCCGTGGTTCCCGATTTGGTGGAATTATCCGCCAGGAACGCCCCGAAAATGTAGGTCGTGGCGTTGATGTTGAAGACCGCTGGACTGGCCGAATTGTCAACCGACCCGCTCGCCGAAGCCGACCGCCCGTCGAATGCGAACTTCGCCCCGGTGACAGTCGTTCCAGCGTTCGCCGCCAGGGTGACAGACCCCGCGTTCGTGTAGGTGAGAATTGTCGTTGAGAGATCAGCGCCGGAAGCGCCCGCCCCCCTCACGATGATTGACCGGCCGGCATCCGCCGCAGTGAACGGGTTGCTCGCCGAGGTGAGAACCGCCGCCCCCGAAGTAATCGCGCCGTCGCTGGCAATCGCACCGATCAGCCCGACGTACCAGGCGGGGGATGTCAATCCGGTTTTCAGGGTGGCATCGAGCAGCTTGTTCAGGCCCGACGTCATCACCCGATTCCAAAATCCATCCTCCCATTTCAGGTTTCCCAGCGAGTCAAAACACCGCATGGTGTAGCGGGTTCGCGCGTGGGCGTGGGTGGGAATGGAGAATCCCGGAATGGGAATGAGAATTCCGCCAGGGGGAACCAGAATCCCGGGGATAGTCGGGCCAGAGCGGTTGCCGGAGGGGGCGTGGGCGGGTTGCATGTCGGGTTCCCTCTCGCTTCACAGCGGAATGGATTGCGAAACAGGTGGCGGGGAATTCATTTCAAAAACTGGAATTCTGGTTTGAGAACCTGTTTTTGAATCTGAATCTGCGAATTCTACGCGAGAAATGACTCGTCTTTCAATCTGGGGATCGTCAGCGACTCGCTGGTCAAGGTGGGGACAGTGAACGCCTCTCGCAACAGCTTGATGAAACTTGGATCAATTCCACCCCCGCCGGCGGCCACGACCAGCGCATCGATCGCCGCCTGAATTGCGAGCGAGATTGCGACGACGTGAACTTGGGCGATCGATTCCGCGAATGCCGCCGTCGCCCCCATGGCGCATGCCTGCGTGAACGTCTGCCGTGAAACTGACGCGAATGTCGCCGCCGCCGCCTGCTGAACGGCGATTGCGTACGCGGGGGAGGCGGTTACCGCAAACCCACCCGCGCCAGCCAGTGCCACGGATTGCGAGACGATCAACCGGGCCGCCGCCTGAAATGCCGCCGTTCCCGCGAGACTGATTGCGCTGGAGATTGTAAGGGAGGGGGATTCCGCGACATTGGCAGACGCCGCCATCGAATTTGAGATTGCAATCGTGAGGGAGATCGAATCGGAAACGGACGCGACCGCCGCGATTGCCCCCGAGATAGCCATTGTTGCCGAAACTGATTCAGTGACTGAAGCGGCTGCGGAGATTCCAACGGAAAGGGAGTAGGATCCGCCCGACGCAACGTACTGATCCGCCCCAGCGTCCCAGGTGACGCCTGTCGTGTCTCGATCGTATCCGTCGATGTCAAACTGGACGCCAGACGGAGTGGTCACCAAGTCTGTTCCGACCCCAATTGCGTCCGCACCCGCTTTTAAATGAAGATCTTCACTCCCCCCAGTTGTCGCCACAAACTGATTGGCGGCTGTCTTGGACGTCAACCCGCTCGTGCCCGACGTGTC
>JAPLOC010000527.1 GCA_026692825.1 Planctomycetota bacterium
CAACGGCGGTGGGGAACAATCTGAACAGCGGGAAAAGCCCGGACCGGCCGATGGCCAATCTCGCGGCGCTGATCGACGCCTACGATCTCGACGCCGGCGATGTGGTTCACGTTGACAACGGATCGTACGCGGTGGTGCGCAATATATCCCTCGGGTCACAAGACTCGGGGCACCGGATTGAAGGCCCGGCCCTGGGGGCCGCGGTGTTGAATCGCGGAAACACGACCACCGGAAGCTACGTCATCGAACTCGCCGGGGCCGACGATGTCACACTGACCAGGCTCGCTGTGACCGGCGCGGCGGATGGAATTCACGCCGGTACGAATTCCGGCAGCGATCGGGCGATTATTACTGCCAACACGAGTTTTGGAAATCTTGGAAATGGTATTGAAGTCGAAACCGCATCGGCGTTGGTGGTCGGGAATGACGTGTACAATAATGGCACGGGGATTTATGCCTATGGTCCGAGTCTGACGACTGCCACGCAGATCGAGGTGCGTGACAATCAGGTACACAACAATAGTTCGATCGGGATTGACGCACGGTACCAGGTTGTGGTCATCGGCAATTCGGTGTGGGGACAGGCGAATGTCGGCTCGACAGGGATCCGCCTGGCGCAACCCGAATCGTCGGCGCAAGGAAATTCGGTGTTCGACAACTACGTTGGGTTTGATTCCGGCAATCAGGGTACGGGTACTGGCCCAATCCAGTCGAATCGGGTGTTCCACAATGCCGCCGCGGGAATTCGCGGGTACTACAACACGTTGATTGACGGCAACGTTGTCTACGGCAATTCGATCGGGATCGAGACATTCAAGTCCGTGTACTCGACTACGTACATCGGGACAATCTCGCACAATCTGGTGTATGGCAACACCAACCAGGGGATTCGCCTGGAGGGGAGCGGAGCGCAGGTGGTGAACAATACCGTTTACCAACTGGTGGGTAACGCTGTTCAAGTGGAGACGAATTCCACCAACATCACGTTGCAGAACAACATTCTGTCCGTCATGGCGGGTAGGGCGATATCCGTGAATCCCAACAGCGAAGTCGGGTTTTCCAGCGACTACAACGACATTGTCCTCGGAGTGTCGGGAAATATCGGTCGGTGGGAGAATCGTGACTTCGCCTCGTTCGCGGACTGGCGATTCGATGTTGGCCAGGATGCGCACAGTCAGGTGCGGGATCCCCAGTTCACGGATGCGAATGGGTTTGACGACATCCTGGGATTCGATACGTCGTTGATCACCGGTTCGACGCGTGAGATCGATGACGGATCCAGCGGGTTCGCGCTGACCGGGAGCTGGACTTCGGTCGCGACGGGGAACCAGGGGGATTCTGTGGAAACCGCAGTGTCCAGTTCCGGGGGAAAGTTGGCCACCTGGACATTCTCCGGTCTTGATCCGAACGCGTGGTACGAAGTCGCGACAACCTGGCCGTCGCGCTCGACGGCGATTTCCGATGCGCGGTACACACTCGCCGATCAACAAGTGACGCTGGCGACCGTGAGCGTGAACCAGCGCACGATCCCCGGGGACGTCACCGATGGGGGGGTGAGCTGGGCGCGACTGGGTACCTACTTCGTCCGTGGCAACACACTCACGGTCCAGCTTTCCAATCTCAGCAATTCCAATGGAACAGTCTCCGCCGACGCGGTTCGAATTCAGAAACTGAGCGGGGATCATGGCAGTGACGACAACTTTGTCCCCCAGGCGACCTCGCCGACCAGTGACGCGGGAGATCCCGCCACTGCTGTATGGAGCGAGGTGTCGCCGAATGGCGCACGGGTGAATCAAGGACACACGGGAAATGCACCCTCCGCACTCAACAGTAACGTTCAACAAATCCAGGTGTTGTCGCCAAACGGCATGGACAAAGTCGAAACCGGACAGCCGATGACGGTCGCCTGGCAGTCTGCGGGGTTGAGTTTGCAGCAACCCGTCGTATTGCTCAATGTCGGTGGTGTGGCAATTGGAGACTGGCGAGCGAATGCCTACCAGACGGTGACATGGGGTTTTAATTCTTTTTCCAATAGCATTGACCGTGCATCGGTCCTTGACCCAGCGCCAGAAGGTGTCTACCAAACGTATGCGTACAGTCCCAGTGGAATTGGGAGCAAGTTGGCTTGGCACATCCCCGCAGGAGATGGATCGTACACGGTTCGACTCCACTTCGCCGAACCGTCGTTCACCAGTGCGGGGCAGCGCAAGTTCGACGTGAAACTTCAAGGAAACAC
Organism: Planctomycetota bacterium; assembly: GCA_026692825.1. Taxonomy (GTDB): domain Bacteria; phylum Planctomycetota; class Planctomycetia; order Planctomycetales; family Planctomycetaceae; genus UBA10511. The sequence goes on from JAPLOC010000527.1 coordinate 2,237, forward strand.
CGTCGCCGCGAACTTCGACGTGTATGCGGCCACCGGCGCGCGGTACAAGGCGACGGTGCTGAATTCGACAATCTCGGCGGCCGGTGGCACCGGGATCGACCTGGAACTCGTGAATGTGACTTCCAGTGGCGCGATTCTCTCCGGCATCGAATTGCTGCGACCGAATTCCACGGGAGTCGCCGCTCCGACAGCGGACGTCG
>JAPLOC010000528.1:0-19027 GCA_026692825.1 Planctomycetota bacterium
ACTCCGCCGACTGGTCACTCATCCGAGGAATTCGCCCCGTCAGCAGTTGGAACAGGATCACGCCCAGGCTGTAGAGGTCGTCCCGCGTATCACTTCCTCCCTCCCCCGCCAGACGTTGAGGGCTCATAAAGATCTCGGTTCCCGCGGTGACGTCACCCGCCCCGTCGCGGCCATCACCGGTCGTGGATCGCACAAGACCAAAATCAGCGACTTTCACCCGAGTGACTCGCGGCACTCCAGTCCCATCGATTTCCGTTGTCACCAGCAAGTTGGACGGCTTGAGGTCGTGGTGGACGTAACCCCGCTGGTGAATCGACTGCACTCCCAGTGTTCCCTGTCGCAGCAATTCGACAATCTCGCGGACGGACGGCTGGGATGCGCCCCGAGTCTCCCGCCGGGCCGCCAGATACGCGTTTAACGATCCCCCGGCCACGTATTCCAGTGCGATGTAGGACAACCCCGCATCGTCACCGCAGTGGACGTCATACACTGCCACCGTGTGATCACCCCGAACGCCCGCGATCAGTCGCGCCTCGTTGGCGAGCAGTCGGCGGAACTCTGCATTGCGTCCGAAACGCGGCCGCAAGACTTTGATCGCGACCTGTCGCCCCAGTCGCGTATCGCGCGCCAGATAGACTTCTCCAAACGTTCCCTGGCCCAGTGCCGCGACCAGATCGTAATGATCGATTCCGCCGCAGGGTGCCTCCTCGGTCGGACCGCGTGGAAAGACGACACGCGACGGAATGGCGGCTGGCAGCGGGGGATTGGCGAGCAGCCGGGCGGCGAGCGAGTCATCGGCAGCCACTGAACCAACGGGCGGCTCAGGCGAGGCGAACGCTGTGGGTTCCATTTTTTTATGGGTGTCCCCCCGTCGCAATTTCTCCACGAGTTCGCGACAGGTTCCACAGTCGGCAAGGTGCTGCCGCAGCGTCGAGTCGGACTGTTCATCGAGCCAGTCGCTGACAAAGTCGGCGAGTTCGCGATCGGAAGGATGCGCGGTCATGGTGTCGATCCGGTTTCGTCCCTCAGATTCGGATGTCGCCGACGCAACTCCTCCTCCACCTGCCCGCGAACTGCCGAGTTGTAGGTGTCGACCGTCGCGGGGGTCAGATCCAGCAGCTCCGCGGTTTCGCGGGCGCTATGCCCGTGGTGCGTTCGCAGGCGATACGCCTTCCACTGAATCTCTCCAACGCGGGTTCGTACCCGTTCTTCGGCCACACGGACAAGCTCGAGGTCGTCGAGCAATTCGCTCAATTCAGGTGCCACTCTGTCCGCCGCTTCCACCGGAAACGCCCCCGCGAGAACATTCCGCTGGTGATGCCGGCCAAGGAATGTCGCCCAGGCGGAAGTCTTCACTTTGGACAACCAATAGCGAAACCGACTGGTCTTGCGGTAATCGAATGTCGGCAGTCCCAGATACAGTTTGATCCAGATTTCCTGCATCAGATCCTCGGCTTCGTGATCCTGAAACAGGCGTTGTCCGCACCAGCCGGCGATTCGTTTCGAATACCGGCGGACGAACGCCTCCCATTTGGCGGGAGTCGGGTCGTCCAGAAAGTCGCGAGTTTCGGTGCCGGTCTCCAATTCGCGATCGTTCGATCGAATGTGGTCGTCTGTCACGTGATTCTCCATTCCCAGGGGAAGGCCGCGGGATTCCTTCGCACCGCCTTGGACCAGAGTACCGTGGACAATGGGGATTTCTCAATGAAATTCCAGGACCGCAGATCGAGTTTTGTGTACTGTTCGCCTCTATCCCAGCTTTTCGGGCAATTCACGTGTCAATCGGTAGGCTTCGACTTTGAACGCCGTCCCCGCAAAAACTTCGAAGACTGTTGGTTCTCTCAGTTTTTTCACCGCCTTGAGAATTTCCGGCCAAACTCTCAGGAAACGCCACGGTTGTTCGTGGATTGCGAAGTTCATGAATCCGTCGCGCATCACAAAAAAGGTTAGTTTTTGTTCTCGTAGCGCATTGATTTCCACAGGCCTCCTGAGAATCTTTCCGTCGCCAGAAATCACAATTGGCTTCGGTTGATCGGCTCCAATCTCAGCAAGCCAATGAATATCGGGAGTCGATTGCTCGAAGCGATCGTCGTGATGCTCGATTAGATGGTCCAACGCCAGGTGCGAAAGTGCCTGTGTGATGGGACGAGGAAAACACCGGTCGAAGAAGAACTTCATACCGCCTGCCGCAGAGAGGATTCGAATGCCACTGCCGCATCGACCTCCTCACGGGTAGTGTTAAACCACCTGGCGACAAGATCGGAATCGTTCCCGTTGGTTTCGCAACTCTTGGCGAGTATCCAGGTGGGAATCCTCGATCCTTCCGTGACGGGCTGTCCAAAGCAGTACTGCGGATCTACCACGACCCCATTGGCAATCCTCCATTGAACCGCGATTCGCGTCTCTGATTCATAGACAAGTTCTTTCAGGAAGGGACGAACAATCTCGGGAAAGACTCGCTGCTGGGTGACAACATCGCTGAAATCCTCCTGTCCGGCATCCCGAATCTCTCGAAGCAGAATTGTTTTGCCATGCAGGAAGAGCCGCTTGTGGCAAAAGGGGTTCTCAACTGCGAATTTCGATTGGAGTCGGTGGTATACCTTCCGTACCGACTGTAAAGACAACCCTTGATCACGCAACCGACCAGCGACAACGACGTCAATCAAATCGAGAAACCCAATCACCTTCTCATGGGTGACCTCGCGATAGCGACTCTCGAATACGGGCTTGTGGTTTTGGTCATACTGCCCAAAGAACCACTCCCGAATCCGGCCTTGACGAAGCCCGCTCAGCGCCGCCGCATCGCGGATCGAATAGACGCCGAAGCCGATGGGACTCACCATGGCGGACTTTTTTCAGCGGGTGTGAGGAGGAAGACCACAAATCGGAACTGGCAAGTTGCATAGCTTCTCAGCAGAGCGTTGATTGTAGTTTTTGTGTTCCCTGCGGGGAAGCGGAAGTGTTTCCACATTTTTCGCAATCCCTGTGAAACAAACCCCGAAATCCGACTGAGCTCAACGCCGGCCTGACGGTATTACGAATCGGCACGCACTTCGCATCGCCGCGCTTCACTGAACCCGCCGCCATCCGAAGGACTGTTCGTCATGTTCACCCGCCTGCTTTCCCGTTCGCGTCCACATTCCGTCCCGCCAGCTCCGTCGCCGACACCGAGCCGTTTCGGCCTTAACCGCGCAATTGCAGACTCTGGAAAGCCGCCTGCTGCTCGCGGGCTGGCGGGAACTCGATTCGTCGGCGTCGGACGGTGGGATCAGTTTCGGGACCGGTGGGGTGTCGGCTCCGGATGTCGCCGTCAACCAGGCGGGAAATCCCGTGGTCGCCTGGGTCGACCAAGATTCCCTGAAATACCCGGTCATCTACGTCAAACAGTCGCGTGACACCCACGATCTCGCAGGTCGGGACGGTTCCCAAGCCGGCCGGGGCGTATACTTTCTCGCCGGGGGTCGGTGTCAATTCGAATGGCGCTATCGGACTGACGTACATGCAGATGTCGGAGAACGAGCGTCCTTCGGCGTACGTGACGGGGCGTCTGGCGTCCGATCCCATCGGCAGCATGCAGACACCGGTCCGAATGAAAGCGGGGGAAACAGTCGCCGGCTCGACGTTTGATGCCGAGGTCATCGCCCGGCTGACCGCCGTTTCCTACCGGGGCGCTATCGCGGTGGATCCCAATGGAACGCAGTTCCGGTTGGCGAATGGCTATACGAAAGCGGTGCAGCCGACCGGGTTGTATTTCGCCTTTTGGGGGACCTGGGTCCAGGGATTCAACGTGGCCACCACGCAGGCGAATATCCGTGTGATTGACGCCTATCTGACTGAATCTCCAGGGGAATCGGCTGTCAAGCATTCGCCCGGGGACGCAGGTTTAAGTCCAGGTTGACTTTGAAACCGAAAACCTTCCGGCGGGCGCGTCTTATGAAATTCGCCAGACAATTGATGGCGTCACTCTCAGTCACACGGTGACGTGGGGGGCGGGACTGGCGGGAATCGGTCGCTGGACCCACCGCTGGGGCTACTGGGTTCTAATGGCCGGATCGCATCGCGTGACATTATCCCTCGACGCCACCAACACAGTCGGCGAAAAGAACGAAAACGATAACAGCTTTACTTGGGACGTCGGCGTCTCCTAGGCGAGCGGGGCGGCGTCAGCCCCCTGCCTCTCGACAGACAAAACTAAAAGTGCGCAGTTCAGTGCGTCATCACATACGTAATGAGATTGATCCCAAACGGATAGGAAAACTTCTCCGAGAACTCCTCGAAGTACGCCTTGTCTTCCCCTTCCCTTTCCCAGCCATCGCCAATGTCGTTGTTGTGACACAATAGCGCCATCAGCCGGCCCGAATCGTCGAACAGTCCGTGAAAGTGCGGAGCCTCGTCCCCCTCCGGGTCGCCGTGCCAGTATTCGAACCGGTCTCCCCGCTGCCAAGCGAGAATACTGGGAACCTGAGGCAACTGCTTCATGTCATACACAATGTGAAAAATCTCGTGATCCAGTGTCAGTTCCCGCGTCTGCCGATCGGGGAAGACCTCACGCATCACCTGTTTCACATGCCGCCACGCCGCCGGTGCCCAGAAATCGTCGGCGAGCAGGAACCCTCCATTGAGGAGATACCGCCGCAAACCGGCGATCTCCTCTGCCGACAGCATCATCTGCTGCACATTCGACATGTAGATGAACGGATAATCGAACAGATCGGGATCGGTCAGCCGCAACACTTTGCCGTTCGGGTCGGCACCCAGCGCGGTCAACTGCTGCAGGCGATACGAGAAGTTCCAGTCGCAATCGGGGAAGTCGTTACGCCAGTGTTCGCCACCCCCCCCCCGCCCGCCGAAAGAATCGAACTGAATACGGGCGAACATGAAGACGTCGCGGTCAAATTCCTTGGGATTTTCCCATTGGGGGTAATCGCCCCGATTGGGCATCTGACCCCGGCCTCCGCGACCACCACCACCAAATCCCCCGCCACCGCCACGTCGTCCCCCCATTCCTCCGCCGGGGAACTGCGCGTACAGCACGGCTCCTCCCGTGACCAGAGCGATCAACAGGGCGAATAGACTCCATCGGATGACGGGGTGGCGGTGTGGATAGGTTGGTTCGGCAGGCATGGCGTTGAGTGTACCGTCACCGGCGACCCGCCGACTACGCCTCAATGCGATGCGATTTGACCACATCCCAATCGACATCCACCCCCAAGCCGGGACGATCGGTGATTGTCACGATCGGGCCGGCGATCGAGATCGGATTCTTCACGACTCGCACCTCATGATACTCCGGCCCCAGCATGGCTCCCGGGAACTTTTCGACCTGCATGTTCGGACATCCCACCACCAGGTGCGCCATGGCGGCGGTCCCGACGTCCCATTCCAGGTTCGAGCCGATGCTGCACGCGATGCCGTTCCGCCCGGCGAATTCGACAATCTGCTTCGATCGCCCGATTCCACCGTTCTTCCCCGGATAAACGCTGATCACATCGCAACCCTGGTGCCGCACCAGTTCCTCGGCGTCAATCAGGTCGAAGCACATGTCGTCGGCCATCACTGGGGGCTTGGTGAGACTGCGCAGCCGGGCGATTCCGGAAAAATCCCCGTCGGGAGTCGGCTGCTCGACCAGCGACAACCGCAACGGCTCCATCGCGTTGACACAGTGAATCGCGGTGTCGACGTCCCAGCCGCAATTGGCGTCGATCACAATGTCGAGATCGGGGCCAATCACCTCGCGGACGATCCGCACCCGTTCCAGATCTTTTTCGGCCGGCCCACCCACCTTCACCTTGATTGTGGTGAACCCTTCCTCGACCAGTTCCCGGGCGCGGTTTCGGCTCCGATCCGGGTCATACGCCCCCATCGAAAACCGGCATCTCACCGACAGCGGCCGCGCGGGGCCACCCAGAAGTTCATACACTGGTTTGCCGGCGGCTTTCCCCGCCAGATCCCAGCACGCCATTTCGATCGCCGCCTTGGCGAACCAGTTGTGCCGACAGGTCAGCTCCATCCGCCGGTCGACGTCGGCGATATCGGTCGGGTCGGCCCCAATGACCGCCGGCCCCAGCAGATGATCGAGCGCCGCCCGCGCGCTCCAGACCGTTTCCCCGCTCCACCGCGGCATGACGGTCGCCTCGCCGATCCCCTCCCCCGTCCGTCATCGGTCCCGACCCGCACCAGAACATAGTCCGAGACAATATGCTGCCCCAGCGCGGTGATCATCCGGCGGGCGGGCTTGAGAGGAATCCGCAGGGGAATCGTTTCGACGTGTGTGATGCGCATGTGGGATGCAGGGGCGGGGTTTGCGGGGGGTGTGAAGCGCCGTCGCCCCCGCTTATACTCTTCCGATCACCCATTCGCCAACCCGCACGAGTACTCCTTCACTCAATGACTCGGATTTTTCTGACACTCGCCTCCCTGTGCATCGCCGCTCTGGCGCTGTCGTTCTGGCTGGGGTGGTCCATTGGCGACGCCCGGACGAATGACCCGGCAGTGCAGTCGCGGGTGGCGATGCACATGTTGTTCGCGGTCGGCTCGCTGGTGTTCGCGGTTCTTGTTCACGCCCTGGTGCTGACTTATTTCATGGGCACGGGGCGCTGGCTCGAAGAGACCTGCAACGCCTACCGCTTGGGAAGCGATCCCCAGGAGCGCAGTCGCCGGATAAAAATCCGCATCTATCCCGCCCTGACATTGTGCCTCGTTCTGTTGATCACCACCGGGGGCTACGGAGCGGCCTCCGACCCCGCCAGCGCTTTTGGCTTCAAAGGATATGGTCCATTCACCGCAGGACAGGTCCACCTGGGCATCGCCTTCGGAACGATTGTGATCAACGCGGTCGTGTTTGTGTTCGAGTTCCAGAGCCTGCTCAAGAACGGCCGGATAGTCGACGACATCCTGGCTCGCGTGCGGCAGATTCGCGTCGAACGCGGACTGCCGGTGGAGTGAGGATTTCGGCTGATGGAAGTGACGGACTATGCGTTTTTTCCGACCCGAGTGGTGACCCTCCAATTCCCGGACACCGAACCGCTGAACGCGGAACTTTGCGAACTTCTCGAGCGCCGGCCGGAACTCGACGACAGGTTCAATATGCACCCCGACGCATTGAATCTGCTGTGTCTGGCCGACACCGTCCCGGCGATCCATCAGCTCCGTTCCATGTTCATTTCCGGTGTGAAGCACTGGCTGAGCGCCGAGGGAATCATGGGCCCGGATGCAATCGACCTGCTGCTCTTCAGCAACCGGTCGGGCCGGGGAGAGTCGACGATCGTTCACAATCACCGCACCGACCTGATCGGCATCTATTATGCCCGTACGGCGGTTTCCAATCGGCAACCCATCCTTCCAGCCGACGGAGTAGACTACTTCGAGGCCGGCGACGGAGTGCTGGTACTCCACGATCCCCGCTTCAATGCAAACCTGACTTCCGTGTGTGAGCGCGATCACGTCAAGGTCGTTCCGCGCCCGGGTCTGATGCTCATCTTTCCCGCCTACGTCTGGCATTCCGTAACGCCACATCGCGGCGAGTTTCACCGACTTTCGTTCGCGATGAACTTCACACTTCGCTGGCCGGCTGACTCCGCAGAACGGAATTCGCTGACATGAAAAACCTGTCCCCTATTGTCTGTCCGAAGAACTGATTCCATGTCTCACCGAGTCTTGCTGGCCGGCTTGTTTCACGAGACCCACACGTTTCTGGAAGGGGAAACAACACTGGCGGATTTCCAGTGCCGGCGAGGGGCCGAATTGCTGACTGCCGCCGGCGATGGCTCGCCCCTGGCCGGGATTCTGGACATCGCGACCGAGCGCGGCTGGACCGTACTGCCGGCGATCGATCTGCGGGCCAGCCCCGGTCCGATCATGGCAGACGAGGTGGTGGAAGAGTATTGCCGGTCGGTTGACGAGATTGTGAAGCGGGAACTTCCCGCGGGACTCGACGGAGTCTGCCTGGTGCTGCACGGGGCCGGGGCGTCGCGGGGCTTTCCCGATGTCGAGTTCGAAGTCATCCGCAGACTGCGGGGGGTCATCGGTCCCGATATTCCCATCGGCGGCGTTCTCGACCTGCATGGAAACATCTCGCGCGAATTCGCAGAGGCCACGCAGGCGTTTGTCGCGTATCGCCAGAACCCTCATGCCGACGCCTGCGAAGCGGCCCGCGATGGTGCCCGCGTGCTGGATCGACTGATGGCTTCGGGGGAGCGCGCGAAGACGGTCTGGGCGCAACCCGCCGTCATGTGGCCACCGACTGGCACCGGCACCGCGTTTGAACCGATGCTCACGCTGGAGCGCGAAGCGCGAACCATTGAACGAACCGTCCCCGGTGTGCTGGCCGTCAACGTCTTCGCCGGCTTTTCTTTCGCCGACACGCGCGAGACCGGCGTCAGTTTCACCGCCGTCGTGGTCGGAGACACCACCCCCGCGGTCCAGTCGTTACAGCGTCTGTGTGACATCGCCTGGACACTGCGGGAAGCGGGGAACGTTCGCGAAGAGTCTCTGGCGGCTGTTCTCGATCGGATTCAGGCGGGGGATTTGCCGGCCGGTTCGCGATCTGCCGGGCCGATTGTGCTGGCTGAACCTTCCGACAACATCGGCGGAGGCGCGCCAGGGGACGGAACCATTTTGCTCGGCGCGCTGGTCGACCGCGGATTTCAGAACGCCGTCGTCGCGATCGACGACCCGCTCGCGGTCCGCGCGCTCGAAACAATCGCGATCGGCGGACGGACGAGACTCGTTCTGGGTGGACGAGGGAGTTCACTCTCGGGGGGCGCGATCCACCTTGAAGTCGAGTTGCTGTCGCGTGGTCCGGGGCGATTCCAATTGGAGGACCCCCACAGCCACCTGGCGTCCATGTGCGGCGACAGTTTCGACATGGGACCGTGTGCCGTGGTCCGCGCTGTGGGGCGGGTTCCAGCGACCGGTGCCGGGCCTGCGACCGTCGCGGCACAACGCCCTTCGTCCGCGGGACAGCCGGGAATTCGCGTCTTGATCACCAGTTACAAAACTCCACCGTTTGATCTGGCGCAATGGCGCAGTCAGGGAATCGTGCCTGAAGAAGTGGACGTGATCGCAGTGAAGGCAGCGGTGGCGCATCGCAAAGTCTACGACCCGATCGCACGGGCCCACTTCACAGTTGAGACCCCCGGGCCGTGTACCAGCAATCTGGCCAGCCTGCCGTGGAAGCGGGTGCGGAGGCCGGTGTTTCCGCTGGATACTGCGCACCCCGGCGAATAGAAATGGACCGTGCCCGAGCCGCGCTTGGTTTAGGAAGGTTTGGCATGTCGATCTCAATCATCATCCCCACGCTGAATGAATCCGCCGGCATCGCCGACGCGGTTCAACGGGCGCAGGCGCTCGGGGGACTGGAGGTGATTGTCGTCGACGGCGGGAGTACGGATGGGACCGTGGATCTCGCTCGGGACGCGACGCGCGTGCTCACAACCGACCCCGGCCGCGCCCGACAGCAGAACGCGGGGGCCGCCGTCGCAACTGGCGACGTCCTGCTGTTTCTACACGCCGACTGTTGGCTGGAACCAGGAAGTTTGAATGAGATCGCCGCCGCACTCGCCGACCCCGCGTACGTCGGTGGCTGTTTCGGCCAACAGATTGAAGCGATTGGTCGCAAGTATCGCTGGCTGGAATGGGGCAACGCGCTCCGCGTGCGGAGGTGGACGCTGGCGTATGGCGACCAGGCAATCTTCGTCCGCAAGAGTGTGTTCGAGGAACTCGGGGGATTTCCCGATTTGAAACTGATGGAAGACCTCTTCTTCATGCGTACGCTGCGCCGACGGGGACGGTTCGCACTTCTTCCGCCGCTCCTTCACGTCTCGGCCCGCCGCTGGCGACAACACGGCGTCATCCGTCAGACAGCCCGCAACTGGCTGTTAACCCTCGCCGCCCACTGGGGTGTCTCTCCCAACACCCTCGCCCGGTTCTACCCACCAGCACGGTGATAATGCGTTGTCGCGACGACGCTTCGCGGCGTCGCGCGACGCACCGCAAGTGCCGGTCGGAGGCGTCGCACAAACCAGTCCCCGCAATGGACCTTCGAATAGCGATACGCAGTGAAAGGGTAAAAAAACCGTCAAACTGGTGGTAACACATTCCGACTCTGAAACGGAATCGTTGATGAACCCATGCGATTCGAAGGCCAAATGGCCGGCTGGAGCCAACAGCACGTAGGACTCGGCGAATCGTCCTGGTTGTCGTCCCCGGCTTCCCGCAATTCGAAGAGGTGAATCGGATGGCTCGTTTGCGCACAGTATTATTCTCAGTCGCGGCACTGGGGATCGCTCCCTTTGGGAACGTGGCACATTCCGCGGAGTTGGCGAGTGACACCGTGGCCCCACAAATCGCACGGGGAATCACTGAATCGTCCCCCGCCCAGATCGACCCGCGGCCCGCAGATACCACGCCGAAACCAGACCAACGCCCGGTTGGACCTCCCACCAGACCAGCGCTGGAACCATTGGGACGGGGCGCGATCTCGAAAGAGCAGGCATGGCGGGCGTTTGTGACTCCCGCGCCGAACTCCCCCATGTCGGCGGAATCCGAACCGCAGTCCCCGATTGAGAAACTCTTCATCGATCCACCGGAAGCGAGCAAAACGCGTACTTGACTCTCCGCCCACCCGAGCCGCACGTCCTGGGGGCTATCCACCGCGCTGTCACTGTGTCTCACCGGACTGATCGCCGGCGTCTTCCGACAGTTCGGGACGCGGCCTGCGGCTCAAGAGTCGGCTCGTAGAGATTCGCTGGCGATGCCGTCACTTTTCGCGTCTGGCCGAGCTGCACTTCGCGCGTTCCAGCGGCGAAAACGACGTGCCGCGGTACCGGTTGCTGTTGTCGGTCTGTGTGCAGGGGCGGCGGCGCGGTGAGGCGGCGGGATTTCGCGTGCGGTTTTGATTTTGATTTCGCGGCGCAGATCTCAGTATCCGATGCTCAAGTCCATTTCCCATTCATTTCATCCATTCACACGGAGATCCATTGAATCATGTCTGTTCGACAAATTGGCGTCTGTACATTCCTGTTGGGTATCGCAGGAATCCTCAATTCCGGAACGACCACTGCGGGGACAGTCGTCAGCGTTTCGGGAAAAGCGAATCCATTTCTCGCGGGATTGCCCAACGGTTCAACAGCGACACACGGTGATCGAGCGCCGCAAGAGTCGCCGACGGAAGTGGTTGGACTTTCCTTGACCCCAGGCGACGTGCTGCACTTCGCGGCAACCGGCTCGGTGTCGTACAACAGTGGCAACTTCAACGGCCCGGATGGCGGAGTGGTGTTTTCGCGTGGTGCGGAAAACGGCATCGCCGGCTATACGATTACGGTCAATGCGCTATTGGGAGTCTTTCTTGGCCCTGATCGTCCCGACCTCTCCGCGGCGCCGGTCGCGCTGGACTTCGGCACGACCACCGCTCGTGAATTCCTCACTCTCTCGCCGATGCTCAAACAGACATTTTTTATCGGCGATGGAACCACAAGCACGAACGCAATCCAAGAGTTTGTGGTCCCATCGGGCGCGACTCGGTTGTTCTTGGGAATGGCTGATGGCGTTGAATGGAACAACAACTCCGGTTCATTTTCAGTGAATGTGACCGAAACAGCCGGGTCGGGTGGCGGACCTGCGCCGGTTCCGGAACCGGGCAGTCTTGTGCTGGTTATTGTCGGTGCGGTGGGATGCATCGCGTTTTGTTCGATTCGGCGACAGGGACAGCGGCGACACATTGCGGAGATTCCGCAGTAGTACCCTTTTCGATTCACACGAGTGAAATCGGTAAGCTGTTACTGTCGAACAACGAAAGGGAACCCCGATTTTCATCGGGGTTTCTTCGTTTTGGTGTCTGATCGCCGCGAGCCGGTTTCGAGACCTACTGTTTCCCAACCAATTCCGGATTCAGCGATCATTTCGAATTGAACATCGCCTCGGCAGTGAGTTGACTCTGCCTGCCGCGAGGTATTGTGAGGTAGAACGAAAGGCGGGATCGAGATCCCACACTCCAAGGAGATCGGGGCCTTGTCCCCGCCTTTCCTTCTTCATTCTTCGGCTTTGGGGCAGCCACCGTCCATTGACGTGCGTTGTGCGTGGCCCTGAATTCTGGCTAAAGTGTCCGCAGTCTGATACACGCTACGCCGACCGATTCCCCCCCCCTGAATGTCGCGAAAATCCAACAGGCAAAAGAAATCTGGATCGAACGCAAGGCGAGCATCGTCGGCGGGGCGGGATGCCCAGTCACCGTCGGTTCGGCCGGCCTCGCGCTTCACCGAATTTCTCGCCACACGAATTGTGCCATTCTGTTCGTGCGTGCTGTTTCCCGCGTTCGTCACCGCAGTCGCCCCCGTCACGTGGATCACTTTGACACGCGAGGGGGGCGTCGTTTCCGGCGTCGCCCGGCAATGTCTCTTTTTCGTGGTTCCGTATCAGACACAGAGAATCTCGCCCGTTCTCAGCGAGGAAACACGCTTCCTCGCGGGGGAGATGGTCCCAAATTCCAATGGTCCAACCATAGATGAGCGTCGCCGCTCGCATCGCACGGAGGATGAGGGGTACCTCGTTCTTCGCGGCCCCAATGAACAGATTTCGGTCATGGTCTCTCCCGTGGATCTCGAGCGCACCCGAGATTCGATTGAAGCGTTTCTGGAAGATCCCGCGGCCCGTTCCAAACGATGGTGTGTGGTGGCCAACTGGAAAATCAGTGTGTTTGTGGGAGGGGGGGTGAGCCTGTTGACGGGACTCTACCTTTACGGCCTGGTGGCCGGGGCCGCGAGTCGGCTGCAGACAATCTGGTCCAAACCCTCTGATTCCTCGGTACAGTCTCAGTCAGCGCAAGCGCAGCCTGGAGAGCCAGTCAACCACTGAGATCCACCGTCACACAATCTCCGTTTTCGACATTCCACCATGCTTTCACGACGCGGACGACTCATCACTCACATCGTGGTTTGGGTGTTGTTCTCGCTGGAATCAGCAATTCTGCTGTTCGGACTCATTGAGTTTTCGAGTACCAGTGACCCGATCTCCGTTTCGATCGCCCAGGGGGTGCGGACGTTTCTGTTGATTCCGTACTTTCTGTTCGTGATACCCAGCGCGGTCCTGGCCTATCGAGGGAATCGGCCCATTTTGGCGCTGGCGATCAACTTGCTCGCGATCGCCTTTGTTGTGATTGGACGGAATTACTTGTAGCCGACGACTTCCCAACCTCTGACGGACAGAACGACGGGACTCGTTAAAACACAGGGAAATCGGCAATTCCCCCGAAAACTGCTGGTACTGCTGGAATCCTTCGGAGAAGAGTTGAATCGCCTCCACGCGACCGTCGACTTCGGCGACAAACGCAATGCCGTTCTCCCGAAATGTCAGGTACCATCGTCCTCCAAGCCAATCCATCTTGGGATTCTTACGCATAGACATGATATATGGCTCCAACGTCAGTTGGTAGATCGGCATTCCAAGAAATTGCGAGAGGTCAACACTCATTTTTCGACTCCCATGACCCCCCCCAACTTTCAGTGACAAGGCGCTCGCTTGAGTTGCGGTCGTGCCGGTCTTTTTTCCCCGATGACTTCCCGCCGGTCGAGCCCATGGGCGACACTGTTCTTCCAAGGCGACGTGTCAGTCATTGGTCGCACTTTTTCCTGATTCGCAGCAACACGCATGTCTCCACCCGCTCCCTGGTTCTACTGGGCTCTCTTTTCAGCGATCTTCGCCGCCTTGACGGCGATCTTCGCGAAAATCGGGCTGGAAGGGGTCGATTCCGATCTCGCCACGCTGCTCCGCACCGTTGTGATCCTGGTTGTGCTGTCCGTGTTTGTGGTGTGGATGGGGAAATGGACGAATCCGCTTTCACTGAATTCCAAAACTCTGCTGTTCCTGTTGCTCTCGGGACTGGCCACCGGTGCCTCGTGGGTCTGCTACTTTCGCGCCCTCAAACTCGGCGAGGCGTCGCAGGTCGCGCCGGTCGATAAGCTCAGTCTACTGCTGGTGGCAGTGTTCGCAGTGGTGTTTCTGGGAGAACGCCCCAGTCTGCGAGAGTGGTCGGGAATCGCGCTCGTCGGGGCTGGGGTTTTGGTGTTGAGCCTGAAGCGGTAGCGGATTGCACACAGTGGCGGCGTCGCTCCGCTCGGACCGCCGTACTACAACACGGTGAGTTCCTCTTCCGACTCGGCCTTGTTGAACGAAACCGCCGCAACACCTACTTTTCCACTTCCACCGGCGGCGCATCACTCAGCCATAACCTCGCCGTTCCGTCAACGCTGGTCGTCAGCACGAAGCGGTCGTCTGGGGAGAAGATGGCTGAGGTGACCGCTGAACGGTGACCGACCAGCGACAACAGTTCTTTTCCCTGCTGGGCGCTGCGGTCGGCTTCGTTATCGCGCGGCTCTTCGGACGCTTCGTCCGTTCCCGATTCGGGGGTTGCGCCACCAGCAACGCGGTCGGCGGCCGTGCGGGGATCCCAGAGTTTCGCCGAGCTGTCGCCACTGCCGGTGAGCAGTCGATCCCCCCGTGTCGAGAACGCGACGGAGTTGATTCCCGCCGAGTGTCCGCGTAACGGTTCCGCAAGCCAAGGCGTGCCGGTCGCGGCCTCCCACACGATCGCCTGCTTGTCATCCCCCCCTGTGGCGATAAACCGACCGTTGGGTGTAAACGCGATCGCGCGGAGCGCACCGTGATGTCCCGATTCCCGCAATTCGACGACCAGCTTGGGCTCTCCCTCCTGAAGTGAATACACCCGCCCAATCCCATCGCCATACGCCACCGCGACGCGATCGCCATTCGCGGGAAACGCGCAGGCGAGCGCAGGGGAACGCACGGGGGCCGTGATCGTGGAGACGAGTTCCGGAGCGGTTTCGGGCTGAGCGGCGTTCCAGCGCCACATACGCACCTCCCCGCTGTCGTGCGCCGTCACGAGTCGCTCGAGTCCGACTGGTGCCTGTTTGTCCCGTGGGGCGAACAGGGCAACATTCACTGCCCCCGCCCCGGCAACCGAGACGCGATGAAGAGAACGGGCACCACTCGCATCGACTCGCCAGATCTTGAACGACTCATCCCACCCGCCAGTCGCCACGAATTCGCCACTGGACGAGAAGCTCCCCGATCCGACCGCGCCATGCGGTCCCAGTCGGGTCGCCAATCGGCCCGTGCGTGCGCTCCAGATCCGGGCTTCATTTCCCCCCAGGGTGAGAACCTGATCGCCGACTGGATTGTAGGCCGCCGACCAGACCACCGCCCGATCGACGGCGAGCGTCGCTTCCGAAAGCAGCACCGGCCCAGGCTGGTCTGTCGCGGGACGCCACGTGGCCAGATCCCATCGGCGAAGTTCCGTTTGGGGCGTATCAACCCGCCCCTGGGCCCGACCACTCGACTTTCTCCCCATCGTCAACAGCGCCAGTGGATGGTCGACGTCGGGCGAAATCGTGACGCCGAACACGATCCAATCCCGATCGAGCGCGGTGCTGTGCAGATTGCGACCAGTTCGTAGATCCCAATCAAACAATAAATACGGCTCTCCCGCGACCGTCGGGTCCGCAGCCGAAACGAGACGCGATCCATCGGGGCTGATCGCGAATGCGACCACTCCCGACGCCGATTGATGTTCGAGCCGACGTTCCACTTCGCCCGTAGCGACTACGGTAATGTCGATCCACCCCTCATCCGAAGCGGTGATCAACCGCTTTCCGTCGGGCAGAAACTGAGCCGCGCTAACCCGCTGCTGATCCAGCGCCAGCGGCCGATGCTGTGTTTGAGAGTTGTTGAGATCCCAATAGACGCCCCCTCCTTCGGTGTCGGCTGAAAAGAAGATGTTGCTGTCTTGGGGTGAAAACGCCAACACGCGAACTCGGGCGCTATGGGCCTGCGTCAGAGCCTCACGTTCTTCGGGAACCGCCTCGCGGCCCGACGCATACGCTTCAATCGCCAGAGCGACATTCCAGCGGGCCAGCGCGTTACCACTGCGACCTGTCAAAATCCACTGGCCATCCGCCGAGATTGCCAGCGCCGCCGACAACCCGGTCCCGGACAACCGCCCGATTTGCGTCCCGGTCAGCACATCCCACAAACAGACCTGACCATCAATGCCAGCGGTCACCGCCGATCGCCCCTGATTGAAAAACTGACCCGCCACGACAGAAAACTGGTGTCCCTCGGCCAACACCAGGGGCTGGCCCCCCGTCGCGATTCCTCCCGCGCTTTTGGCGTTGGTGAATAGCGGATAGACCAGTGCCGAGTGGTCCCGGCTGGTGGTGAGAATGCGATCCCCCTGCGCACTGAAAGCGGCCGACGTCACCGCGTCGGTATGCCCACCGAGGGTCCGTGCCCGCAGCACTTTCACCTCGGCATACGCGGGAACGTTCCACTGTTTGACCAAGCGGTCCAAACCAGCCGAGAGAACCAGGAGATCGTCAGTCGACGAACCTCCCGGGGCGAAATCACACGCCCGGACCGAACCACCGTGCCCGCGCAGCACAGTCGGCTCATCATTCGGTTGTCGCCAGGCCCAGACGCGCACCGTGTGGTCGTCCCCCGCCGAGACCAGCGATTCTCCATCGGGAGAGAAGGCGAGCGATCGGACCGGGGCGGCATGTCCATTGAGCCAGACCACGTCTCCCGACGACTTCGCGTCGCGGAGCGGGTTTTCGCGACGTTTGAGATACTCGCCAATCTCTTCTTCCACGACCGTCTGGGGATTCCAGATCGCGACGCGTCGATCGAGGCCCGCGGTGGCGACCAGCTTGCCATCGGGAGAGAACGCGACGGCGTTGACTGCCCCTTCGTGCTGGCGGAAGACGCGGTATCGGGGTGTCCCGTCAGGCCGTTCACCGGCGACCGCGCGCACGAACGGCGATTCGGTATTCTTCCCCGCATCCCACACGACCGCATTGCCATCGTCCCCCACGCTGACCATCCGGTCTCCTGCGGGTGCGACGGCGATCCCCAGGACCGGAAGCAGGTGTCCCAGCAATGTCTGGGTCGGGCGGGCGGGCCATTGGGCGATCGGTCCGGTCGCATGCCAGACGCGGACGGTGCGATCCGTCCCGGCGGAAATCAGCCAGCGTTTTCCTCCGCGTTCGGCGAAGGCGACCGCCTGAATCACCGAACCGGGTTCGTGTCCGGCCAGCACCAGCGGCTCGGCGGCCGGATCGTCGGCCGGAAACACCATGAGCCGGCCCTCTTCGCCCCCCACCGCCAACAACTGACCGTCACGCGAAAA
This sequence comes from Planctomycetota bacterium, assembly GCA_026692825.1. Classification (GTDB taxonomy): domain Bacteria; phylum Planctomycetota; class Planctomycetia; order Planctomycetales; family Planctomycetaceae; genus UBA10511. Next base: position 17,198 of record JAPLOC010000528.1, read on the forward strand.
GGCAAGTGATAGAATGGGGCCACCCATTTTCGTGGACTGCACGGTCGCGAGAAGGTCTGCTCTCGTACCTTGGGAATTCTCTGCCAGAGACGCGATCCGCACGACCCCATCGCGACCACCCACCGCGAATCGTTGATGACGCGAATCGATCGCCAGGGCGTCGATTTCGGCGGGCGCTGCGCCCGAACCGGTCTGCCCCTGTCGGGCGAGGTAGTTGAGCCGATCCCACTCCCATCCCCGCCCGGCGAAGTCACGCTGACTCTCCAGCCCGTCCAGCGCCGCCTCAAACGTGTTGGCCCTAATTTGCTGGTCGGCGAGACCGATTTGCGCCCCGTAGGCCTCGAACTCCTGGGCACGCCGCGCCCGGTCGGCGAGTTGCCGCTGGCGACGCTCTTCTTTTTGCGCCGCCTCGGCGGCTCTTCGGCGTTGTTCCGCCAGATCCCGCGCCCCTTCCGCGTTCTTGCGTTCCCGTTCTTCATTCTCCCGGGCCATGTCCGCCGCGTCGCGTTCGCGTTTGGCCGTTGCCTCGGCCTCGACGGCGATTCCGCGCTGCACTTCCTTTTCATCACGGGCGGAATTCGCCTTGTCGCGCTGTGTTTTGGCGTCGGCCTCGGCGGCGACCGCCAGTCCACGCTCGTGGTTGATCCAAAACAGCGACCCCGTGATCACCGCGAAGATCGTCGCTGTCATTCCCACCGCAAGCCGTCGCAGCGCTTTCAGCCGCCGGGCACGGGCGTTCCGTTCCGCCTGTCCCGACTGCAATTCGCGATAGACCGGCGCATGAGCGGGGTCGGCGGAATCGAGCAGGGTGAGCCCCAGGTCGAAGTCCTGGTTCGCGAGCGCCGTCTCGGCGTACGCGAGCCGGGCTTCCTTCACTCCCTCGCGCGCCCGGCTGTTCCCGTCCCACAACGCCAATGCCTGATCGAAGCCAAACACCGCCCGGGCGAATTCGTCGTAGCTTTTCGAGGCCCGCGCCTTCTCCAGATCCTCACCGGCCCGAACACCCAACACGAGACTTTCGGAATGGGACTGGTAATCGCGTATCGCCTGCTGAAAGTCGCGAACGCTGGCGTAGCGGTCGGTCGGCTTGGTCGCCATCGCCCTTCGCGCGATGTCGACCAGCTCCCCCACCACATCCGTCGGCGCGATCTCGTTGCGAGCCGCCACCATGCAGCATTCCCGTGATGTCTTCGCCGCGTGCGCCAGTTTCCCGGTGACGATCAGATACAAAATCGCCCCCAACAGATACACGTCGCTGTGCGGGCCGATCGCCGTCATGGGGCCGATCACCAGTTCCGGGGCGGCGAACGCGGGAGTGCAGCCCGGTCCCGGAATGTGCGGCAGACTTTCACTCTTGCGGAACGCTGGCGTGACGATCGCCAGCCCCCAGTCCATCAGCAGCACTTCGCCGAAATCCCCCAGCATCACGTTGTCGGGCTTGAGGTCGCGATGGATGACGCCGCGCGAATGCGCGAACGCGACCGCGTCGGCGACCGCCATCAGCACCCGCAGATTCTCCGACTCCGAAAGCGTCGGCAACTGCTTGCCCCAGGGTGTCCCCGTCACCTTTTTCATCGAGTAGAACAGCGCCTGACCATCGTCTTTGCCCAATTCGTGGATCGGCACGATGTTGGGATGGTCGAGTTCGCCGGTGATGACCGCTTCGGTCAGGAAATCGTCCCGGGCCGTGAGCTTCTGCGCCTGCTCGGGATAGATCATCTTCACCGCGACTTCGCGGTCCACCGACATCTGCCGGGCCGCGTAAACGACCCCCATTCCTCCCTTACCGATGATGTTCAGCAGCTCGTAATCGAGTCCGGCGGCGTAGTG
>JAPLOC010000528.1:19074-26583 GCA_026692825.1 Planctomycetota bacterium
TGGCTGGAGGTCGTGAGACGGAAGCACCGTCGTACTCGGACCCTGGTCACGCCCGGTCTGGAGACCCGGGAGCGACTCGGTGATATTGCGCCGCGTGTGCTGCGCCAAGTCGGCGATCTTCGCGAAAGTCTGCTCCCATTCGGCCGCCTCCGCAGGGCGCATGTGCCGAACGTTGATCGACGCCCGAATGTCGAGCAGATCGGTCGGCGGTCCCCCGGCGAGCGACGGGAGGGCCTGGTGTACCAGCGCTTCGGTCGCGAGTCCCTCCGTCGCCGTTCCCGGCGTGTTCGGATGTGGAGACATTCCCGGGAGCGCTTCGGTTTCCAATCCCCCGGCTGGCAGTCCCGCGACATCCAGTATCTCGGTCCCCAGCACTTCGATCGCCACGCCGGGGGCGTGGTCGGTGGGGGTGCAAGCCGGGCACGACAGAGGGTGTCCCGGGGTCTCGACAAGTCGCGTTCCACACAGTGTGCAAAGCGTGTTCATGGAAGTTTGTCCCCGGGAGTCGACGTTGTGAGTCTTCGAAGCTGCCGCGCCAGCCAACCCGATTTCGAATACCGCGTTGCGGTCGCTGACTCAGGCGCGGTCGCCGTGGAATCGGGTTCGGATTCGGATTCGGAATTGGACTCGCGACGTCGACGGTGCAACAGCGTCAACGCGACGGCGGCGTGGGCCGTCCCCGCAGTCCAGCGGCGGGTTGTCTGATTTGACGTTTCGGCGGGAAACGCGTCGTCGATGGAAACCGATTCCTCCGCGATGGTCGTTGGCTCATCAAGGATTTCGCCGGTCGCGGTCATGGTGTCGGCATCGCTTTGGGGATCGACGGCACGCGAGGTGTCGACTTCGCCCATCGGTGCAACGACGGCGGGACGCTGCAGATCCTGGATGAAGACCGGTCGGCCACCGCGAATGAAGACATCCAGCACGACTCGCTCGACCGGATCGCCGCTGCTGGTGCCCCGCAACCAGACCACGCGATAGCGCCCATCGGGGAGCTTCGGGAAGATCTGGTCACGAATCAGTTGCGGATCGAGTGTCTTCTCACCCAATCGAAACACTTCGAGATCAATTGTCCGCAGGTCGGCACCGTCGGCGGCGACTTCACGGATGACGAACCGGTCGATCGAAGTGAGGGTGATTGTGTCGCCCGTGTTTGTGGCTACGATTTGAGCGCCCGGGTTTGACTGTCCTTGTGCTATGACATTCTCTGGCGGGGGTAACGGGTGGGGCCGCTCGACTGGTTCTTCGAAGTCGCGAACCGGTGGATCGGGTTCGGGGACCGGAGCAATGACCACCACACCGGGTGGCACCACACCAATGTTCGGCGGTGGATCTCCCGGATTGAGACCCCCGGGGTTCGTTCCACCTCCTCCACCAGCCGCGTTGAATGTGACGCGGGCGACAAGCGTTGTCACTGTCTGATGACCATCCCCCGCCACAACAAACCCTTGGGTCGGGATACCGTTCGCATCTGCGGTACCAGGAATACCCACAACACCGGCCGGTTGCGGACTCTGATCGATGATGGAAACCGATTTGTCATACGTTACCGTGAACGACGGATTGTAGTTGAAGGTGCCTTGCGTCGGCTGCGCATAGGTATGCGACAGCGTCAGCACCACGGGACCACTCGTCGCGTCCACCAGGTAGGTCTCCAACACGCCGTCGGCGTAATCGACAGCCAGTGTCAGTCCGGTTTCCCCGGTGCGTCCGACAGTCACCTGAAAGATTGTCGGCCCCCCCGTGGCGGCCGGCTGCGTGACGACCAAGTTCACGAAAGGGGGAGCCGCCACCAAAGTCGCCGAGGGGGTTGTGATATGGAACGACTTCGTTCCACCCCCATCGGTCAGATCGGGATACTGCTGAACGAAGTTGCTGTTGCCGCCATAGCTGATGGCGACACTTCCCGACACGGTGGAAATGTCGTCGTCGAGTCCCGTGTCGATCAGTGTCAGATCTTTTCCCGCCGACAGGAGGATATCTCCCTCGCCAGGTCCCGAGAGAGCCAGATTCCGAATCGGACTGACAACCGTGAGGTTGCCCGTGCTGACGAACTGAATTCCCGCCGTCACCCCCAACGGGGAAATGCCCCCTCCGCCGAGTGGGTTCATTCCCGCCGGTAGGAGCGGAGCGAAGAACCGCGAATAGGACACGGTCGCCTGAATGATCAGCTCGGGAACGAAATCGGGGACCGAGCTGTCCACCAGAAGGTCGATGCCACCCGCCGCCGCCGACAATCCTTCGCCGCCAATCCGCAGCGATCCATCGTTTATTAAGTGGATTCCTCCGCCACCGACGTCGGCATCGAAAACTGCGACCCGGCTCTCCAGCGAGTCCCCCGACGTTCCCAGCGCGTCAGCGGCCACATGCAATTCACTGCCGACGAGATCGACCGCGTCTCCATTGCCATCGAAGATCGCCCCCGTCACAAACAGGTTGACTGTACCGGCTCCGGCGTTGACCGCTTCCGACAGGGTCAACTGGCCGGAGACATCCAACACGACCGGCCCCCCCTGTGTGCGCACCCCAACGATCGGAGTGAAACCGCTCGCCGGCCCCCCCGCGATCCGACCGACTTCGAGATCTCCCTTGTTATGAAGAAAGATCCCGATTCCAGCCATATTCTGCTCGATCGCGAAGAGGCGAATCGCGTTGTTCGAAGACAGAAATACATCGGTATTCGCATCGTTGACCCGAACACCCAAACCATTCGCGGTGATCGCCCCCCCCGACTCGGTCAGCCCTCCCTCAGCCGACAGCAGCACATTCGCGGTACCCGCCTGGACATCCGCGAGGAGTTCCAGCGAACCGCCCGACTGGACCGATATCTCTCCATCGATCGTTCGGAGACCGCTGACCGGGCTGAACCCTCGTTCGGTATCACCATCGATCGTGGTGACGACGAGATCCACCGTGGAACGCACGTCGATTCGCGATCCCACCCCATTGTTTTCGATCGCCACGGTTTGAAACGTATTGGCACCGGCGAGCGACCCATCACCCCCGCTCGGGTTGCGCTGCACCACGGACAGCCCCTCGGCGGTGATTTCCCCACCCGCGACCTGGGTGAGTGGACCGCTGACGCGCATTCGCACAATGCCCGTGGGATCCGACACACTCGATTGGAGATCGAGCGCGCCATCGACAGTCAGAAACAATCGTCCCGCGCCGACTGTCACTCCCGACAGCGGATTGAAAAGACCTGTGGGGCCACCCACAACGTTTCCAATGACAAGATTCGCCGTGTTGTGAAAATCGACATCCCCCGATTCGGAATCGATCGCAAACAGCGCTACCTGATTGTCCGCCGACAGTCTCACTCCCTCCACCGTGCCAGCGGTCTGTCGAACCCCCAGCGACTTCGCGGTGATCCCGCCGTTGAATGACTGTGTCAATTGTCCCGCCACCTTCAGTCGGACATCTCCCCGGCCCGCCAGAATCTGCTCATTCAAGGCGAGTTGCCCGCGGGCGTGCAGTTCGACGCTGGCACCGTCGTCGCCGACCTGGATTCCCGGGGTGTTCTGTACATTGCCCACGGTGAGATCGTCGGCGTCGCGGTAGTAGACCGATCCGCCCGTGTTGGCGGCAAGAACGTTGATCTGGTTGTCATCACGGAGGAATTCGAACGATCCCGGTCCTTGCAGGAACAGTTCCGAGGCGAGAATGCTCCCACTCTGGTTCACCGCTCCGCCAGACCACAGATCTGCTGATCCCAGCGTTTGCAATCCCAGGACGACGAAACCGTCAGTATCCGAAAACTGGATCGATCCGAAGCCGGTCGACTGACCATCGAAAAACAGAGTGCGCATTTCTACGAAATCGACGTCGTTGTCGGTCCGAACGAGCGCAATGATCCCAGGCAAACCGCCCACGGTGGTGACCGAGAGGCTGGTCGCTTGAATCGCTCCTGATTGCGCCACCCCGCTCATTCTGGACAGTCGCGCGGTTCCGCGTGTTTGAATTGAGGTGAGATTCAGAAAACTGGGGTTACTGAAATTCAGATCCCCAGCGGCCAGTGCGGTGCCGGCCGCGTTGACCGATTGCATTTTCAGATTCTGAACCTGGTTGCCCGGATTGTTAAGAACCACGTCCGCACCCTGGTCATCCCGGGTGACCACGGTGAGCGATCGGGCCTGAACGAAAGCGGCCTGGGTCAACGCGCCATCCGTTTGAAGCCGCACGTCCCCGTCGGCCGCCACGACGCCCGTGACCGTCGGAATCCCCGCTGAACCTGCCGACGCGATCGATCCCAGCTCAAGCGGGCCGGCGTTCGCAAATTCGATGTCGCCGAACGCGCTCGAGCCAGCGAACGTCGTCACCTGATTCGGCAGTCGCAACGAGACGAAGCCGACGCTGGAGAGATCTTTGACCACACCCAGCCCCTGCGCGTGAATCACCCCGTTGCCCCCCTGTGTGATCCTGTCATGGGCCAGCAGCCGAACGGTCGCCGGCCCGGCTTGGATCGACTCGTTGATGAACAGGCTGCCGTCGCTCAACAGATTCACATCACCCGCCGACGCCGTGGTGGAGATTCCCTGGACTCCCAGAACCGAACCAATCGTGAGGTTGGAAGTATCATGAAACGTGAACGGCCCACCGACCACCGCCGCCAGATTGACCACCTGGTTGTCGCCATTCAGAACCACAGCGCCCGGTGTCTGAATGACGAGGTCATGCACCACCAGGGAACCGCCGACCAAATTCGTCACGTTGGCCCCCCCCACCAGATCGAGAACTCCCACACTGGGAAAATCGATTCTTCGGGACACGGTGATCGGTCCGGTAGTGGCACTTCCGAGCCTGAGATGAGGCGTCGCGATCAGCCCCAGATCGACATCGCCAATCCCCAGGATGGTACTCGAGGGTGATCCCAGGTCCATTGCACGCCCCGACGTCGCGGGAAGAATCTCGACGCGATGCGCCGCCCCCAATTGCGCGCCAATCGTCAAACCATCGCTGACAATTCGGACGTCACCCTCGGAACCGACGAGATCCTGGAGCGTAGTATATGCGGCCCGTTCCACGATCAGCGAGTGGGTGACGTGCGCCTTGCCGAGTGAAAACACCTGGTTGTGGTCGGGGTCGGTTCCCGTATTGGTTTTCACAACAAAGTCAAAGAGAAAATTTCCCCCCTGGCTTCCCAGGTCGGCGAACAGGATATTTCCCCCCAGAAATCCCGAGCTGGTCGAAGCGTCGATTCGCAACTGAATTCCCGTCCCCGCTGCCGACAGACTCGCCTGGGAAAGATCCACATTTCCCGCCCCATTGTCGCCCCCCCGCTCGGTGAAAATGGCGACGGACGCGTCAAACTGAACATTCGCTGGAACGACTCCATCCGGGGACAAAATCCGCACTGTACCGCCGTCCGTCAAGATCGGTGCCGACACGATCAGGAGCGGAGCGGTGAGATTGACGCTGGCGAATCCCAATTCCACCCGGCTGGCGAGCTTGAGCAAATGTGCCGCGGCCAGTCCCACGTCGGATCCGTTCCCCGTCGTCCGAACTCCCATCGTTCCCAACACCGATCCCACAGTCAGAATGTTGACGTCAGAGACAACGACACCCCCCGTCACATCAGCGGCCAAAAAATCGATATCGAGAAACGTCTGATCCGCCGGATTGCTGGTCAGGAGATACGAACCCGACCCCAGCAACTCCAGTCCACGACCGCTCAATTCCCCCACGAGTTGAACGGGGCCGCCGGTCGCGAGGGAAATATCCCCCCGTGTCTGGATCAAGACGGCATTGTAACCGTCGCTCTCAACGAACCGGATCGTCCCAAAGACGAGTTGATCTCCGGCGGCGTCGGCGATCCGAAAACTGGCAGCACCGACCGCGTTATTCACATTGGTCAGAACAATGTCGACCCCGGTGTCGGAACGGGTTTCGACGTCAAGCTGGTCGGCGATGACCGGTCCGGTTTGTGAAACGACACCCCGCGCCACAACCCCCGCGGAACCCATGGTCCGGATGGTGTTGATCACAACCGCGTCCGAATCTTGGTAATCAATCCGCGCGGGACTGAGAGTGGAACCGGCCGCCGATAGTGTCTTGAGATCGATTGCGTCGAAATTATTGTCGGGATGCGAAACATCGATGTCTCCTCCCGAGTCGGCGAACGTGGTGACACTCAGATTCCGCCCTTCCCAGTGGCCTCTCTGAACGACCGAGCCTTGGGCGGTGATCACAAGATCGCTGTGATTCAGTAGAATTCTTCCGAGCGCCAACGAGCCGAGTCCGTCGAGGTTGACCGGCCCGCTCGGCCGCACCGTGGTTCCAATCTCGACCAGCGTCGATTGGCTGGCGTTATGCGCCAATTGCAAGGGATGGGTCAGTGTCCCGATTCCCCCGGCGGTGTCGATTCGAATGAATGGTCCGTTCGTTGCCAGTTCGGGTTGGTTGTTTGCAGCCGAGACGACGCGAACACCCCCCGTTCCCGCCAACAGCGCGATCCCTCCGCCATTGCCGTCCAGCGCCGGTCCGCTACCCGATTCATCGTTCAAAACAATGGCACCGGTTCCGCCCGGGTTCTGCTGGACGAACAGATTCGCAGAGGGAGAACTCGCGAATGTCGCGGTGGTGATGAAGATGTCACCGTTCTGAATCGCGTCCCCGATTGTCAGTGAGCCTTGCGGTTGCACCGCAATTCGATCCAGCTCGGCGTCCGTCAGATTGATTCCCGCCACCTGATTCGCCCCCCCTCCCAGGTTGATGGGTCGGCTGGCTGCGGACGATCGGATCGAAACGCCTCCGGTCGCCGACGTTGTGACGATCGACGGAGGAGTGTCGGCGAACAGAAGTTCAATATCAGCCCCTTGCAGCACGATCGTATTCGCCGCCGTCCCCCCGGACTCGATCTTGGCATCGCGCCCCACCAAAACCAATCCGATACCATCCCCATCAGCGTCAGCCCGCAATTCAATCTCGGCACCGGTGGTGATCAGAAACGTTTCGATGACGTTGGCGCTCGCCTGAACGTGAATTCCCCCGGCATCGGCGAACAGCCCCCCGGCGTTGACGCTCGCGAACCCCTGGAATCCCGAGACGTTTCCCGAGGCGTCGGCAACGACCCCCGCTTGAATTGTGATTCGTCCGGTCCCCTGAGCGACAATCGAGTTCAGCGGGTTGATGAACTGGATGCCCCCGTGCGCGTCATCCCCGATGTCATTCCGCGTCTGCAGAATCAGACTGACGCCTCTCGACAAATTCAACGAGCCGTCGGTCGCCTGCAAGAGAATTGTCCCCGATTTCACCGCTTCCAGCGACAAGTCGAAAATTGTGAGATCATCAGGCGGGTCGGCGAAGTTCACCAGCGAGACCGGCGGGTTGGCCGACAAGAACCCCGGGCGGATGCGAATTACCTTCGGATCGAGCAGAAACGTCCCGGAGGTTCCCTGGGTGGCCCCTAAATCGAGCGTTCCCGTGAACTGGACCCGATCCAGCCCCGAGGTCTCGACAAACCCGCCGTTTCCACCGAGCGCCCCCCCCCCCCCCCCCACCCCCCCCCCC
>JAPLOC010000528.1:26631-27579 GCA_026692825.1 Planctomycetota bacterium
CCGTCAGTCCTGCATTGGCCAGAATCATTGCTCCGTCGGCGACCGCGACCCGTGTCGACAGCCCGCCACCCTGCTGGGCGAGAGTCGGCTCTCCCCCGATGTGAACGCTCCCCCCGCCGAACGCTCCCGAGGCATCAAGCCGCGCGGTCCCTTCCACACCGACCCGCCCTCCCAACAGCTCGATCGTCCCTCCGACCCCCGTACTCGACGAGACATCGACCACCCCGCCCACCCAGGTGGTCCCTTCCGGCCCGGCGGCCAGTCGCACGTGCCCCCCCGATGCGCTCCAGCTCGCTCCGCTAGCCAGTGACAAATCGTGCCGGCTCTGAATGTCAATCGCGCCACCGGCAATCTCCAGCCGACCCGTCAGCTCCAGTTGATCAGCCGTCACCTGGAACGACCGCGACGGAACCGCCAACTCCACGTGCGTGAGACCGGCAGCCGCCAGGCGCACACTCCCATGGACTGAATCCCCGACCACCGATAGGGCCTGGGGGATCGCCGTGCTGACGTTCCAAGACTTTGTTGTGACCTGCGCGCGCAAACTCTCAACGGAATCCAAAGCAATGCGGGAGGTTCCCCAGGTCAGCTCGCCTCCCGAACCCTCACGAAGCTCCAATCCGACAGGCGACAGGTTTGAACCGGTGACAGTCAGGGAATCGTCCCCCGCCCCCCCCAGGAATAGGACGCCTCCTTGAGAGAGGGTGTCGGCGATCCCCGCGTCGAGCGTGAACCGGTCGTTGCCCGACGTTCCCGCGATTTGAATGGAATCGACACCAGCGACCGCTTGCCGGGCGGCGATCACCCCGTCAATCGCGACCGCGTATTGGTCCCCGTCCCGCAGAAGATGAATGTCTGTCGCCCCGGAACCGGAGTGGTTCGTGAGGTCGGCTGCTGAAACCATCCAGGGGGTGGACTGGTCCGCGGGGCTGCTCAGCCCATTGGCCA
>JAPLOC010000529.1 GCA_026692825.1 Planctomycetota bacterium
TGACGTGGCTTCAGCCACTTCATCTCGTTTCAATTGTCATTGCGGATCTACCACGGTACTCTCGCGTTTCGAGACGACCCCTCACCGGAATAAGCCCGACTAGGACTTTGGCGAATGGACATTCGACTGTGTTGGCTGCTGCTTGGCGTGATCGCCGCGACCGCGATTCCCGCGACCCGAGCCCGGGCGGAAGAGAAACCTCCCGTTGAATCCGACTACTATCGGATCACGACGTTCGAGGTTCCCAAGGATGTGGTGCTGGAAGCCTCGGCATTCCAACTGATGCCCGACGGCAAACTCGCCGTCGCGTCCCGGCGGGGCGAAATCTGGATGGTGACCGACCCATTCGCCAAAGAGGTCAAGGCGAGTCAGTTCAAGCGATTCGCGCACGGACTGCACGAAGTGTTGAGCTTGGCCGAGCGGGACGGCTGGCTCTACCTGGTGCAGCGGAGCGACGTTTCCCGGGTGAAAGACACCGATGGAGACGGCGTCGCCGACTTGTTCGAAGTGGTGAACGACGAGTGGGAAATCTCGGGCGACTACCACGAATACGCGTTCGGTTCGAAATTCGACAAAGAGGGAAACCTGTGGGTTGTGCTGTGTCTCACCGGCTCGTTTTCCAGTGACGTGAAATACCGCGGCTGGTGCGTTCGAATCACGCCGGAGGGCAAACTGATCCCCACGACCAGCGGTGTTCGCTCTCCGGGCGGCATCGGGGCGAATCTCGCCGGCGACATTTTCTACACCGATAACCAAGGCCCCTGGAACGGCACCTGCGGGCTGAAGCATTTGATCCCCGGGAAATTCGTCGGTCACCCCGGTGGGTTCAAATGGTACAACTTCGCCGAGTCGTTCATTGGCAAGGCTCCGCGCGAGCCCGAGAGCGGCAGTCGCTTCATGATCGAAGCAAAGAAGATTCCCGAATACGAACCGCCGGCGATTTTGTTCCCGTACGACAAGATGGGAAAATCGGCCGCTGGCGTCGCGGCGGATACTTCGAACGGCAAGTTCGGTCCATTCGCGGGCCAATTGTTCGTCACCGATCAGTCATTCAGCACGGTGATGCGGTGCGATCTGGAAAAGGTGCAAGGGCACTACCAAGGGGCCTGCTTCCCGTTCCGCGAGGGATTCAGTTCGGGATCCCTGGGATTGGAAATGACCGCGAACGGGAGCCTGTTTGTGGGGGGGACCAATCGCGGCTGGGGCTCGCGCGGCAACAAGCCGTTCGCGGTCGAGCGACTCGACTGGACGGGCAAGGTTCCCTTCGAAATTCAGACCATGCGGGCCAAACCCGACGGTTTCGAACTGACGTTCACCGAGCCGGTCGACACTCAAAAGGCGAGCGACCCCGCGTCGTACACCATGGAAACGTACACGTACATTTTCCAGGCGTCGTACGGCAGCCCAGTGGTCGATCAGGCGACGGCGAAGATTGAGAAGGCGACGGTTTCCGCAGACCGCAAAAGTGTTCGGCTCAAGATCGCCGGCCTGCAGGAAGGACACATTCACGAACTCCACGCGAACGGCGTCCGGTAGGAACAGGGGCTGCCGCTGCTGCACACGCAGGCCTACTACAATTTGAATTACGTGGCGAAAGAGTGAGGTCCGCAGCCCATGATCGGCCCGGTTCGCGAACCCGAACCGGGGACCGCTGTCACTCTCCCAGCGGTTCCGCTTCCAGATGGTATTCGTCGATCTTCTTGTGAAGCGTGTTCCGATTGATTCCCAGCTTGGCGGCGGCCTTGGTTTGAACCCCCTGGCAGGAGCGCAAGACCTGACTGATCAATTCGCGTTCGACCTGTGACACAATGTTCTCGTGCAGTTTGGTCGCCCCCTCCCCCGCCGTCTGCATTCCGGTCGCAACCAGCTCGCGACAGAGTGTCGCAGCATCCCGCGCTCCGCCGCGGGGCAATCGCATGGGCGGTCCACCGGAAAGTTGCGAGGGAAAGCACGACAGCGACAGGTGACCGTTCTCTGAAAACACGATCGCCCGTTCGATGTAGTTCTGGAGTTCTCGAACATTCCCGGGCCAAGGGTAGCGCTCCAGTGCTGTCAGCGCTTCGGCCGAGATGGTCGACACGGGAACCTTGTTCGCCTGCGCGTACTTCTTGATGAAGAACTCGACCAGCGGCGGAACGTCGCCCGAACGTTGGCGAAGTGGCGGCAGGTCGATTGGCACGACGTTGAGCCGAAAATAGAGATCTTCGCGAAACGCTCCCCGAGCGACTTCATCCAAAAGGTTGCGGTTGGTCGCGGCGACGACGCGGCAGTCGATCCGAATCGTCCGGTTGTCTCCCACCCGTTCAAATTCCTGCTCTTGAAGCACTCGCAACAGCTTCACCTGCAGCGTGTAGCTCACGGAATTGATTTCGTCGAGAAAAATCGTGCCGCCGTGTGCCGCTTCAAACCGCCCGGTGCGATTCTCAACGGCACTCGTAAACGCTCCTTTCACGTGCCCAAACAACTCGCTCTCCAGCAGACTTTCGGAGAGGGCACCGCAATTGACGCGTACATACGGCCCCGATGCCTTGGGGCTCATTTCATGAACCGCGCGGGCGACCAGTTCCTTTCCGGTACCCGTCTCGCCCGTGAGCAAAACCGTCGCCGAAGTCCGCGCGACCAGCCGGGTGATCCGGGCCACCTCCAGCATCGCCGGACTCGTTCCAATGACCCCAGGCAGGCCTGTCGCCACCGGGGTCGATTCTCCACGATCAATCGCCAACGCACATCCTCAAAATCAGACAACCGTTCAGAGGCACCGCCATGGTGCCACTTCCACACGAACAGACGCGCGTATTATAGGCAACCGTCAAGAAGTTGGTAACCAGGCAGAGTTAAAAGTGACAAAAAACGGTCAAAACGCTCAAGTCGGTGCGTAAACCTCGACCACCCGATCAGCAGACGAACCACAGCCGTGCTTATGAATTCAGCATGAATGCCGGCTTGTTTATCTGTTGCCGCGTCAGGTTGTAACGAACGGCGGATCCCACCGCCAACCGTCGGACATTTTTTCATCCTTCATCCTTCGCGGTCGTATCGGTTAGTCAGCCTGACGACGGTCGAATTCTTTCTGCACGCGTGATTTCGTGGCATATACTCAACTTCAATGAATCATCGTGTGGCGTTTTCGCCACGCGACCACCCAGGAGGAGGTGGCTTCCAGATCCCGGGCGAGGGATGGAGGTGGAACGGCAGGATGCGCGATGTGCAACTTTTGAGTCCTTCACCAACCGACGTTCCCGCCCCGCGTCCGAGACTGCGAGTTCCGTCATGTCGCTGTCGAATAATCTGCGAAGTGGAGTTGCGTTCTTCCTCATCGGCCTGACCGCCTTCATGGCGCTCTCCCCAGGAAACGCCGGCACACCCGGTTCGAGGAATCTTGCGCTCGAAACCCGCCAGGCGGTCAATAAGGGGGTCGAACTTGAGCAGTCGCGCCGGTGGGGCGACGCGATCATGCACTACGAGAAGTCGACCAAACAATGGCCCGACTGCGGCGAGCTCGAATATGGCATGCGCCGGTCCAAAGTGCATTTCAACGTCGACCGTCGGTACTGCGACTCCAGCTTCCAGAAGTCTCTGCTCGCGAAGCCGCGAACCTCGGCGATCGCTCTGTTTGATGATGTGATCAATCAGGCTCAGGAGAAATACGTTGAACCGCTCTCTTTGACGAGCTTCATCGCGCATGGCACCGAGAGCCTGTATCAGGCGCTCGACGAACCGCGGTTTCTCGAAAACAACGTCGCCAGCGATCGCCACGACCGGGCCGATTCGGTTCGCAACGTGTTGCGTCGTCCCGAGGAATACTGGAACCGCCGCATTCAGGATCGCGAAGACGCCCGGCGGTTTATTGACCAGGTGTGCAACCTGTGCAAACGGGAACTCGGCATGTCGGCGACTGCGGTCGTCCTGGAATATGTCTTCGGGGGATGCAATTCGCTCGACGATTACAGCGGAATGCTCACCCCTGGCAAGTACCGCGATCTGTGGAGCAATATCCATGGGGAATTCGTCGGGCTGGGGGTCGAGATCAACGCCGAGCCGGGAACGGGGCTACTGCTGGTGAACGTGATTCCCGGAAGCCCTGCCGCCGCGGGGGGGTTGCTCCCTGGCGAACACATTGTGTCGATCGACGGCCGCGATGTCCGCAACCTGACGACCGAGGAAGCCGCCACGTTGCTTCAGGGGGAGAAGGGATCGCGCGTTCGGCTGGAGGTGGTGCGCGGTGCGGAAAACGAAGTGCGGAGCTTGACACTGACCCGCCGACAGGTGGTGATTCAGAGTATCCCCGTGGCCCGGATGATAGATCGGGCGAACGGAGTCGCGTTCATTCAGCTCGCGAGTTTTCAGGATTCGACCGTTCAGGAACTCGATGCCGCTTTGATGAAGCTTGATCGCCAGGGGATGAAGTCGCTGGTTCTGGACGTTCGGGGAAACCCCGGCGGACTGCTGAATGCGGCGGTCGACGTTCTCGACCGATTCATTGAAGACGGGGTTCTCGTCAGTATTAAGGGGCGAATTCAGAACGAAGTGTTCCGTCCCAAACAGCCGGGGGCGTGGCGAATGCCGATCGTGCTGCTGATTGATGGCGACAGTGCCAGTGCCAGCGAAATCGTCGCGGGGGCGTTCAAAGACCATCGACGGGCGACCATTGTCGGCCGGCGGTCGTTTGGAAAGTGGTCGGTGCAGAGCATTCTCCCCGCGAGGGAAAAATGTGGATTTCGCTTGACGACGGCCAAATTTTACTCGCCCAAAGGGCAGAACCTGGCTAAGATCGGCTTGCGTCCCGACATTGAAGTTCCCGCCCCCTCGTCTCCGCGAAACCAGTTCCGGGCGGCGGACGAGATCGATGTCGAAGGGGACGACGACATTCAACAGGCCTTGAGGCTGCTGCGTAACGAAGTGGCGACGAAATGAAAGACCGCGGCGGTGGTGATTGGCTGCGGCAAGGTCAGGGCCGAACGCCCGACCTTGCCTGGTCGTTCGCCACCGAGGCTCCGTTGGTCGCGATGAAATGGGCCCGCGAAACGGGGGATCTGCTCCTGGCCGACGCGGTTGGAGGGATGTATTTGCTGGATCGGTCCGGCAAGTTATTGAATCTGACACGTGGTCCCTCCCCGATTCGAGCCTTGGGTTTTTCCGACACGGGAGCCGGGGGGGTGGCCCTGGTCGGGGACGACAAGCTCTACTGGTTCAATCGACAGTTGACCTTTCAAGGATGTCTGGAACACGCCGACCAGGTCGCTTCCATCGCGTTGGAACCGTTTGGCCAGTACGCCGCCGTCAGTCTCGCCGATGGTCAGCTCATCATCTACGACTGGTATCGCAAACGCGTCCGAGCCGCCCAAACGCCGCATCCGCTGGTCGCGCTGGAGTTTGTTCCAACGGCCGCCGAACTGGTGGGGGTCGCGGAATATGGCATGCTCTGTCGGATGAAATTCACCGGGGAGAAGATTCACCACAAGCAATTGTGGTCGAACGTGGGAGACCTGGCGGTCGCCCGCGGGGGAGAGACGGTTCTGCTGGCCTGTTACGCTCACGGAGTTCAACTGCACGACTCCGATGGCGAACAGATCGGGTCGTTTCAGGTGGGAGGTACCGCCTGCCGAACTGCGGCGAGTTTTTCCGGCAGGAAACTTGCTTGTGCGACCATGGAAAGACACTTCTACTTCATCGATTCAGACGGGCCAGTCGAATGGCAGGCGATCCTGCCAGACGATGTCTGCCGGATCGCCTGCGACCCATTGGGGCAGAGTGTGGTCATCGGTTTCCAGTCGGGCCGGGTCGTGCGGCTGGATTGGAAGGGGACGGCATAGCGGTCGGGAGTCGCTTGGCCGGGTGACGGGTTCACCAGTATTATTGGCCGACCTTGCCTGTCGCCGGGCGAACCTGTTCCCGAAACGAGGACGACCGATGGAATCACTCGCGCTGAAATGGTGTGCCGCCTACTCCGGGGTGCTTCCAGACATGCCGATTCATCCGCCGTGGATTCTGGAAGGAACTCCGCATGCGACAGGTCGCGTGTTCATTCAGTCGTCCGACAAGTTGCTTTCGTCGGGGTTGTGGGAATGTACCCCAGGTCGATTTCGCTGGGAGTTCGCGTGGGACGAGTTTGTCCAGATTCTCTCGGGCGAGGTTGAGATCACGGAACTGCCCGGCACGACGTACACGTTGCGAGCGGGAGATCTCGCGCACTTTCCATTCGGGTTGAAAACCGAGTGGCGCGTCATTCAGACCGTCCGAAAGGTGTTCACCCTGCGGACGCCGCAGCCGTTCGCGATTTGAACGACGCCTGACCACGCACCGTTTCGTGCCGGCCTGTGTGACGTGGGATCTACCCGGGATTTCGCTAACTCTGATCACCACTTCTTGAAAGGGTTCGTTGATGTCGCTCCGATTTCTGTCCCGTTCGTGTCTGCTGGTTTCCGCTGTGATGCTGGCACTGGTCGCCGGCGCGTCGTCACAAGACAAGCCCGCCGCCAAGCCGACTGTGACCCAGGCGTTTATTGACGGGACCGGGATCGGTTGGCGCGACCTCGTCGAGGCGGACTTCGCGCAGGTGAACTGCGACAAGGAGACCTGGACGTTCAAGGATGGTGAAATCCACTGTACCGGCCGCCCGGTCGGTGTGATGCGGACCGCGAAGCAGTACACGAATTTCGAGCTGGTACTGCAATGGCGGCACATGAAATCAGCGGGGAATTCCGGGGTCTTCGTGTGGGTGCCCGAGAAGTCCCTGGAAGGACTCAAACCCAACGCCCTGCCCCATGGAGTCGAAGTCCAGATTCTCGATCACGGCTACACAGAGCAGTTCGAGAAGAGTTCGGGCAAGAAAGCGGACTGGTTCACGACCAATGGCGATGTCTTCCCCGTGGGAAGCATGAAAATGAAGCTGTTCCCCCCGCACTCACCAGACGGTAGCCGCAGCTTTCCGCGGAAGAATCTCAGTAAGGGAGTGCGAGAGTGGAACCATTACTACGTCCGCGGCATCAATGGTGAAGTTCGGCTCTGGGTGAATGGCGAAGAGGTTTCCGGCGGAAACGAATGCAATCCGCGGAGCGGCTATCTGTGCCTGGAATCTGAGGGTTCACCCATCGAATTCAAGGGGTTGCGAATTCGGGAACTGCCGTAGTTTTCTCGCCGGAAGTGGAACGGCGACGACCGTGGTTTCGCTATTTGAAATCGAATTTTCATGACGGACCGACCACATCATCACGCCTGGCGCGAAGTGCTGGCATTGAACATCGGCCGCGAAGTGGTTTCGGGCTCGCCCGATGCACTTCGCCGGTCGATCGCCAGTGGGGCTGACCTGCGGATTTACTCCGAGTTCTACCACGATGAGCATATCGAGCCGAATTCGGGCCGGCATGAACTCGTGCAGGAATCGATGGATATGCGCACGACCTACCTGGTCGATGAACGCTGGGCGGCCGGTGTAATCACACTCCGTCAGCCGGTGGAGTTACCCGATCGGTTTGGCCCGCGGCCGTCGCTGTCGCTGTTTCTCTACAATGAAGATGGTCAGCAGGCGATCGCCCGTCCGATGCTGGATGGCCCGCCAGCGCGAGGCGTTCAGGGGGCGTCGCCGCCACGCGATCACTCGGAAATGCCCGGCTATCACGAACTCGACCGGTTCGATGATGGGACGAATGCCCCGTCCAGCAATTTTATTTACGACTTCAATCGGTTGAAGTATTTTGTGCGCGAAGAGTGGCGGGAAGTTTTGTCTCACTCGGCGGAAGGGGAGGTTCTCGCCGGCTCGATCGACGCGGTCGCCCAGGCGTTTCGAGCGGGGGCGGAATTCAAGATCGGAATCCGGGGCCTGTGCGACGACCTCGCGATTCCAGGGGATGCCCCGCTCAATCACGAGGTCTTCGTGCAATTGGGGTCGTGTTACTACTATACGTCCGAGCGCTGTCTGGTGGGGAGTTCGCATCCCGTGGCCCGCGTTCGGCCGGCCGTCCCGATGCGGTACGGCTCCAGTGGTTGGGACTATGCCTGGCTGCTTCCAAGAACGGATGGAAAGTGCGCGCTGTTGATTTACGATCCCTATACTTTGAAACCGCGGCGGACGTTTGAGCGGTTTGCGATGCGGTGGTTTTGCAGGTAGGGCGTCTTTTGGGGGCGCGTTGAATCGGGAAACGCACAGGGAGCTGACGCTCCCCGCTCGCCTGTTCAGGTAATGGGGTTTGCTGCGGCCCGAAAAATCTAAAAAAACAATCTGGGCAATCTGGTGCGACTCAAGCGGTCCTGACGGTCCTGCCGATAAATCGGGAAGAGCCGATTGTGCCGGTAATACGGGGGTATTGCCGGCGGATCCTACCTAACCCTCCGCCGGTTCCCGGCACAACGGTTCCCCAGCTCAGGAGACTATCACGTGCCGAGCCTGTTGAACTCAAATCGCCCCCTGCGGCCACTCGCCCTCTGCTGCGGGGCGGTGTTGCTGACGACCGTGGCGACGTTTTTCCCGCTGGCGGCGGCGTCGAAAGCGCCGGCCAAGGGGCAGTCAAAGTCCAACGAAGTCGGGAAAAAAGCGAACGCCATTCCCTTCGCAGCTAAACCCGCCAAGGCGGTTTCCCCCAGCTCGGCTGAGGAGGCCGCCGAAGGGGACGAGGAATTCAGTCTGCCCCCGACTGCGGGAGAATCGCAACGAATTCGACTGAATTACCTGCGGTCGACCTGGAAGAAGGTCTTGACCGACGTCGCCAAGTCGATGGGAAAAGACCTGGTGGCTGACGAACTCCCTGCCAAGGCCTACAGCCGCCTCGACCGGACGCAGCATTCGCCGGAAGAGGCGTTGCGGATCCTGAATCGCGACCTGGCCGCCTTTGGTCAGAAACTGGTGGTCAAAGGAGACTACCTGGTCGTGATCAGCGTCAAGCAGCAACGGATGGACTACAGTCCCGCAGTGATTCGCGGCGAGCATTACGAACAGCAGCGAAGGGACGCGGAAGCGTACTACGCGGAACAAGAACGCCTCCGGGCGGAAGAAGAGCCGGCCCGGCCCGTCGCGGCGAAAAAACGTCGCGCCCCGGCACGCGAACAGGCCGAGTGGATTCCTGAAGAGGAGGAAGAGGTCGAAGCCCCCCGCCGGCTTCCCGCCCGGTCGCAGCGTGCAGTGCGGACCGCGTCGGCGGATGAAGAAGACGTCCCGGCGGCGAAGCCGGCCAAGCGTCCCGCGAAACCTTACGCGGACGAGCCGGCCGCTGAAGAAGCTGCCGAGACTGAGATTCGGTTGAAGAACCGCGACGTCCGTAGCGTGGAACGGATCATGCTGAAGGCGTTCAAAAACCAGACGCAAAAGCTGACGCGTGGACCGGGGGATCTGGAAGGATTCGCCGTCTACACCCCGGCGGACGACAGCGGTGCGACCCGTCGCTTGCGATTCAAGATTGGAATCGACGAAGAACGGAATTCGTTGCTGGTGGAAGCGTCGCCCAAAGAAACCCAATCAGTACAGAAACTGGTGCGGGCGCTCGACAAGCTGCCCCCAGGTGAAGATGGTGCCGTTCGGGCGGTCTCTTCGAAAAAGGCGACCACGCCCCTCGCGAAGGGGTTGCAGACGGAACTCGAACGGCTGGCGCTGGCGACGAAAATGGAACTCGCCCAGGCTCGGGGTGCGGCTGCTGACGACGACGCGGAAGAAGACGGCGATGAACCGCCGGTGCGCAGTGGTCGCGGCGCGGGGAATAACATGCGTGCCCCGCAAGCTTCGGGAGTCGTTCCGGGACTCGGAATGCCGCTGCCCCAGGGTTTGCAAGGGAGCTTGAAGGGAGAAGTTTCGATCGAAGCGGTCCCCGATCTCAATCTGTTCATCATTCGCGGCAACGAAAAAGATGTCGAAACGGTGATGAGCATTCTGAAAGAGATTGAGAAGATGAGCGAAGCCGCCGCGCCCCAGGTGCGGATGGCGATTGTCGAACACCTGAACGCCGAATCGGTGGCGGGGCTGCTCACATCGATCTACGAACGGGTCGCTCCGACACGCTCGGGCCGTGCCACTGGGCAGGGAGCGGCGGGAGCGTCCCACGTCGCGGTATTCCCGATCGCCCGGCCCAACGCCTTGATGATCGTCGCCCCCCAGGCCGACATGCAGGCGATTCTCGAACTGCTCGAGTCTCTCGATCAGCCGAGCGACCCGAAGATGGAATTCAAAGTCTTCATGTTGAAGCACGCTGTTCCCGCACAGGTCGTTGAGAAGATCGAAAAACTGTACCCGGTGGGACAGACCGGAACCGCCGGTGGAGCGGCGGGTGGCGCGGGCGCCAA
>JAPLOC010000530.1 GCA_026692825.1 Planctomycetota bacterium
CAAGACGATTGGGAAGAAGGGGGGATAGGGATGAAGGATGAAGGCGGAAGGATGAAGGCGGAATTTGGGGGGGGATTTTGGGTTGGGTTCCGCGTTTTCGTCTTGATGGTCGTCAATTCTCACACTGAATCAACCGATGAAGATCTGGTTTAACAAAATCAACGACAGCCGGCGTTCGATGATCGAGGTCGCGGACCCGGTCATTCACATCGGCCGGGATCCCGCGAACACGATTGTGCTGCAAAGCCCGCTCGTGTCGAAGCGGCACGCCGTCGTTTCGGTGACCGGGGGGAAGCTCCGGCCCGAAAACGTCGGCATCAACGGTTGCATGGTGGGGGACGCGGAGGTTCTGGGGGGAGAGTCGCTGGAGTTCGAACCGGGTCAGGCGGTCCGAATCTGGCCTTATTCGCTGACGTTTGAGACCGAAACCCAAGCGGTCATCACAATGGCGCAGATGGCGGCCCACCTGCGGTCGCTGATGGCGAATCTGGAACTCAAAATCCATCGCAAGCTGCTCGAACGGCTCGACTTGTACGAACTCGAAAACCGTCGGGCAGGGACGGCGGACAGCATTTTGTTGCTCGAAAATCACATTGAAGACATCTGCCGGGAACTCAACCTGTTCGGTCCGGAAAACGCCCCGGTGCTGGATGAAATCACCGGCCTGACGCTGCACGACTACCTCGTGAACCAGTTGATTCTGGAAGGTGGGCGGTTCGCGACCACGGCCCCCGTCGGGCTGACTTCGAACGAGTACGACGTGCCGGCGACACTGGTCGCCGAGCGCGAGACGGAACTGCAAAACCTGCTCCGCTTCACCCGCGAGCGCCTGTTGCTCGACCAGGAAAGCGACCTCAGCAGCCGAATCGCCAAGGTGGAATCGCACTTCCCACAGGTTTTTCCGCTGATCCGCCCGCACCTGCACAACGAATTGCGGCGGTATCTGATCCTGCGAACGTTGAAGAAGGATCTGAAGGACACCGTCTTTGGGTTCGGTCCGCTGCAGGATTTGATTCGCGCTCCCACGATCACCGAAATCATGGTGGTGAAGAGTGATCACATCTACGTGGAACGGGATGGCGTGCTGGAGCTGTCAGGCCGGCGGTTCATTTCGGACAAGGTGACCGAGTCGATCATCGAACGGATTGTCGCGCAGGTCGGTCGCCGGATTGACAAGAGCCAGCCGTTGGTCGACGCCCGCCTTCCCGACGGTTCGCGCGTGAACGCGATCATCCCCCCGCTGGCGATTCGCGGTCCGTGTCTCACGATCCGCAAGTTTCCCGCCCATCGCTTCACGATGGATGATCTGATCGACATGCGGAGCCTGACACCGTCGGCGGCGATGTTCCTGCGGGCGTGTGTGATCGATCGCAAAAACGTTCTGGTCAGCGGAGGGACCGGGACCGGAAAGACGACGATGCTCAACGTGCTGTCGAGTTTCATTCCGCACAAAGATCGCATCGTCACCATCGAAGACACCACCGAACTGCAGCTTCATCAGGACCACGTCGTCACACTCGAAACCAAACAGGCGAACGTCGAAGGGACCGGTGCCTACACGATTCGTGATCTCGTCAAGAACGCGCTGCGCATGCGTCCCGACCGGATCCTGGTGGGGGAATGCCGTGGAGCCGAGGCGGTCGACATGCTCCAGGCGATGAATACCGGCCACGATGGGTCGATGACCACGGTGCATGCCAACAGTTCCGAAGAGGTGATCAAGCGGCTCGAAGTGCTGGTGCTGATGGCGGTCGATCTGCCGGTCGTTTCGATACATCGCCAGATCGCGTCGGCGCTCAACGTGATCGTGCAGATCACCCGCATGCCGGGGGGGCGGCGCGCCGTCACCCAGATCTCCGAAGTCGCGGGCATTGATCAGGACAGTCACGAACTGATCATTCACGACATCTACAACATGCGCGACGGTTCCACGTTGCGCGCCACCGGCTACCTCCCGACGTTTGTCGAATCGCTGATTCAGAAGAAGCTGTTGCAGTTGGAATTCCTGTACGGCAACGATGTGCAGCCTGCCGCGAATTCCTCGGTTCCGCCAGCGACCCCGGTGCCTCCCCCCGCCCGCCCGATCGTTCCTGGAAAGAAGGGATAATCCGATGGAAATCGCGATCATCGCGTCGATCCTGGTCGGGATCAGTGTCGGCCTGTTGCCGCTCACAGGACGCGACTATTTTCGGCAGGGAGTCGAATTCATCGAATCCGATCTCCGGGACAAACTGCGGCGGTTGCGGGTGAATACACACAGCCTGCATGGCTGGATTCTCACCTGGCTGGTCGCCGTCGCGGGAGTGTTCCTGGGGTTTCTGATCGGCGCGGGAAGCGTGGTTTTCGCGATCCTGTTTTCGGTGCTGTTGATTTGCGTCCCGTGGTACGTCGTGCGTCGACTTGCCGAGCGACGTCGGCAGAAGATTGAAGATCAGCTCGCCGACGCGATGGTCACGCTGTCGAGTTCGATCAAGGCGGGATTGTCGCTGGGGCAGGCGCTGGAAATTCTGGCACAACAGTGCCCCAATCCCATCTGTCAGGAATTCCGACAGATGGTGGGGGAATACCAGATGGGACAGCCGCTGGATCGAGTGTTGGAAGACACGCGCATCCGCCTGCGGAGCGAGAACTTCGCACTGTTCGCGGCGGCGATGCAGGCGAGCCGGGAGTCGGGAGGCCGGCTGAATGAAACAGTCGAGCGGATCGCGCAATCGGTGCTGGAGCTGCAACGGCTGGAACGCAAGATTCTGTCGGAAACTGCCCAGGCGCGGACGTCCGGAATGTACATGGCCCTCGCGCCGCTGGCGGTACTGGCGATGTACTACTTCGTACTCGACCCGGAAAACACCTCTCGACTCTTCACCACCGTCCCCGGCCAGATCATTCTCAGCCTCTCGCTGGTTTTTGACATCGTCGCCTACGTCTGGTCCCAATACATCCTCGCCTCAGACATCTAGCAACTGACATCTAGCAACTGACATCTAGCAACTGACAACTGACAACTGACAACTGACAACTGACAAACCAACCCCCATGCTCCTCGCCGCTGACGACTTCCTGACCTCCTTCGGCCTGCCACTGCTCTCCAGCCTGGCGGTGGGGAGCGCGGTTGCGCTCGTGGTCTACATCCTCGTTCGCGCGCTCTATTCCGAAGATCTCGAACAGGATCTCGAATGGCGCTACGACGTGAATCGCATCAATGAGCTGCGTAAACAGGACGGTCTCTATCGGCTGTTCTATCCCCTGGTCCAGCTCCTGGCGCGCTTCAACCGGGGCGTGTTCGCTGAGTCGCTGCCATTCATTCAGCGAGAGATCCAAGCCGCCGGCTTCTCCCGATTCTGGACCGCGTCGGAATACCTGGGAAAACTCGAACTGATCGCGCTGTTTCTGTTCCCCGCGTACCTCTACATGGCGTTCGAAATGATGGGTCCGCCCGGTGCGATTCTCGCGCTGGTCATGACCCTGTTGACCGCGTGGCTGCTCCGCGTCCGGTTGGCCAATCAGGCGCGCCGGCGACTGGTCTTGATCAAACGCCGGATGCCCTTTCTGCTCGATCTGCTCACGCTGCTGATGGAGGCGGGATCGACGTTTCTGCAGGCTCTCGAACAGGCGGTTGATCAGTTTGGCGAACATGCGGTCGGCCAGGAGTTCGGCCGGGTGCTGTCGGAGATTCACATGGGCTGGGGACGGACTACCGCCCTCGATTCGATGCGAACCCGCCTGTGCGATGATGAAATCACCAGCATCATCGGCTCGATCATTCAGGGAGAGGAACTCGGGACACCGCTCGCCCGCATCTTCCGCACGCAGGCCGACGTGCTGCGGATCAAACGGACACAGCGGGCCGAAACCGTGGCGGGAGAGGCGGGGGTCAAGATGCTCCTGCCGGCGGTTTTGGTGATGGCGTCGACCGTGCTGATCATTCTGGGACCATTCATCCTCGGCTTTATGTACGCCGACTTTCTGAGCTAAGATTGTCCCATGGAAAAAACCGCGCGACTTGCCGTTCGAATCGGACCCGACCAGGGACAGGTTTTCCCTCTGGCGACCGAACTCGTGCGCATCGGGCGGGGTGCCGACAACGAGATTGTTCTCACCGATCCGTGGATCGCCGACCATCACGCGAGTATCGTCCACCGCGAGGGACGTTACGCGATCGTCACCGCCCACCCGGCGGGATTGCAGATCGACGAGACGCCGGTCCCGCCGGAACGCTGGATCTGGCTCCCGGAAGAAGCGTCGATCCGGATCAGTCCGCACACGGTGCTGACGTTCGAACTCCATCCGCATGCCAACGGGGATCAGGCTGAGCCAGCCGTCGGTTCAGAGACCGGCACGATCACTATGCAGCCCACAATGGAAGGGTTTGGCACGGGGAACGCCGTCCCGACGGTGAAAGCGCCTCCGCGAGCGGGGACTGCGAGACCGCGCCGGGGTGTCCCCCCCGCCAGCCCCGCGTCGGCCGAGGGAGGGGCCGCCAAAGCCGACCCTCCACCCGCTCCGTCCGTTAAGCCGGCACCGGGGCCTACCGCCAAGGCCGCCTCCGACCCCGCCGTGGCCCCGGCCAATGGGGAATCCCCGTTTGAGGCTCTCGGGGCTCCCCCGGGTTCCAGCGACCGCGTCCCCCGCCCGCGCAAACCGGGCGAGAAAAAGGGGCGACAGACTGCGAAGTTCATCGCCGAAGGGCCTGATGCCGCGCTGGTCAAACTGGGGGGAGACGGCACACTGCCAGAGTTGGCGCTAATCGAGTCGGCGGCGGCCGAGGCGGCGAAGAACGCCAAACGCGAGACCAATCCGCTGATTCTGATCGGCGCGATGGTCGTCAGCCTCTCCATGACACTCGTGATGCTGTTCATGGATGACGCTCCGAACGCGAACCAGACCCACGACAAAGCCGCCGCCCGGCAGGAGCTCCGGGAATACTACGGTGCCGAGGGGGACACCTCCTTCGCCCCGTACCAGCTCGGGCTGCGTCGCGCCCGCCAGGCGTTCACCCGGAGGGATTCCGCCGGGGAGCAAGCCGAGCTGCGCAAGGTCTTGAACATGCTGCGTTCGGAATCCAAAGACAAAATGCAGCGATTCACCGGTGTCACCGGCCGGGTCGACTACGATTACGACGACATTTCAAAGCGCAGCGATCGTCGGCTGGAAGAGTTGATCGCCGCCCTGCTGGCAGACGATTGAAGGATCTCCTCGTGCAACCGCATCCCCGTTATCAACCTGTCGAAAAGATCGCCTCCGGCAGTTTCGCCACCGTGTACCGCGGTCGCGATGTCGAGCTGGGGCGCGATGTCGCGATCAAACAGATCCACGAACAGTATCTGTCGGATCCGCAGCAGCTCGAACGTTATTGGGCCGAGGCGCAACTGCTCGCCAGCTTTCAGCACCCCAATATCGTGACGATTTACGATCTGGTGCGTGATCGGGGCTGGTTGATCATGGAACTGATGCAGTCCGATCTGTCGAAGGTCGCGGGGCGTCGCCCGATGGATCTCAATGCGCTGCGGACCACGCTCGCCCATAGTCTGCGGGCGCTCAAGTTTCTGCATGCCCACGGAATTGTCCATGGCGACATCAAACCCAGCAACATGATGATCGACCGCCGGCGCCGGGTGAAGCTGGGGGACTTCGGCCTCGCGCGGCGTGTCTCGGATGAAGCGGGAAGCCTCATCAAGGGAACGACCAAGTACATGGCCCCCGAAGTCGTGTCCGACGAGTTTGGCGAGGTCGGGCCGGCGAGCGATCTGTATTCCCTGGGATTCGCCGCCTATGAACTGCTGGCGGGAGAGAATTTTGAATCCCTGTTTCCGGGACTCAACACGCAAGGGCGCGATCGGCAGATGGCGTGGATGATGTGGCACGCCGCCCCGGACCGGCGACTTCCCGAAATCTCGCGGGTGCTGCAGGACGTTCCCGCCGACCTGGCGAAAACGATTCAGAAGCTGGTCGCCAAATCGCAATCCGACCGGTATCAGACCGCGGACCAGGCTCTGTCCGACCTCAACATTGACGTCAAGGTCGTCAAAGGGGCGGAGGAATCGTCGGCGACGATCCAGCGCCCCGAGCCGGCCAATCCCGACAAACGTCGGCGGATGCTGTTGATTGGCGCGTTCGCGTTCAGCGCGATCATGTCAATGGCGATGTTGTTCATGCCCCAGGGCGGAGGTTCCAATCCGGACCCGCAGGCCATGGCGGCCGCCGACCGGGTGGGGATCGTGCAGAGCGTGCAGCGCGAGAACATGGCGGTGGTGATCGTTCTGCCCGATGGGGCGGTCGCGACCGTGCCGTTGGGCAAGGAGCCGATCGTTCGGCGGGAGGATGGTGACAAAAAGTACCTGGCGGTCGCGGATCTCAAACCCGACGATCGGGTGGCGATCACGTTTCGGACCGACAAAGGGGAACCGCGCGCCACCGTGGCGGTTCGCCGACCGGTCGAAAGCACCGGTTTGCTGAAACAGATCGATCCCGCGCGCAAGACAGTTCGCATTTCGGTGGATGCCGACCCGCGTCCCGAGGACGTCGACATGACGGTCGGCTCGACCGCGGAGTTGCTGTTGAATGGCAAACCGATCGAGTTTGAGAAGTTCAGTCCGGGTGATCGCGTGGAGGTGACACACCTCTCCTCCAGTGATCCCGAAGCGCCGCGGAGCATCATTCGGTTGTCGGCCCTGCACTCGCAACGCCAGGATGGATTTGTCGCCGAGGTGGTCACAGAAAACGGCGCGACCTACCTTCGGCTCGACCGCTTCGGACTGATCGAAAACCTGAAATTCTCCGACGAATGTCAGGTCACCATCGACGGAGAGTCGGGAGATGGAAAGCCGTTCGGTCCGGGAGATTTGAAACCCGACGATCGGGTCGAGATCACCTACGATGTGAAAGTGACCGCGGTGGACGCGACCCGTCGACCGCGCGGCAGCGGCGTGATGATGAAAGTCGATCTCGGTGCCCGCGAGTTGGTGCTGCGTGGCAATGATGCGAAAGAAACCAGCTACGTCGTCGGGGAGAATTGCGTTCTGCTGCTCAACGGCAAACCGATCGCGCTCGATGATCTTAAGAAGCTCGATCGGCTGGAAATCACGTTCGAATCGCGGGACGGAGCCCCAGGCAAAGCGGTCACCATCGACGGCAAACGCACTCCGTGATGTCTACGGGACCGATGAGTCAGACACTGCAAATCACCCCGGCGGGCCGACTGGAATGGGTTGGGGATTCGGCGGAGATTGCCACATCCCCGTTGGAGACCGCGATCTCCCTGACCACGTCCCAGCGCGCGACCCTGTCGGCTGCGCTGGCGAATTCCAACGCCGACGGATTGCTGGCACTCGCCTCTGCCCAGTTCGCGGGGAATCTCCCCGCCTGCCTGTTGTATTGGCGGGGGTGGGGTCGACGGGTATTCGAAGCGATCTGCCGGCTGGGTGAAGGGACCGCCGACCGCTGGGCCACGGTCGCTCAGCCGGGGTCCGCCGAGATCGCGCAGGCGCTGCTTTCGGCCCCTCCCATGCGCGGTCTGGAGTACCTGGATACCAGCCTGCTCGAAGCAACCTGGCGCGAGTTGGCACAACTCGCTTCGCAGCGCGCGAAGCAGCACGCGGAGGGGCCGGCGGCCTGGTTGGCTTCGCTCGATCCGGTCTGGAGACTTGTCGGTCGGGTGACGTTTCATCTGGCCGAGAATAAACGGGATCCTGCCCATCCGTTCGCCTTTCTTGCGACCTTTACCAACCGCATCAGTGGTGAGTCCAAGTTGCAGCATCTGCCTCTCGCCGAGGCGTTGAAGAACTCGGCACAGGCTCGTGACCAGTCGGCGTTGGAGACGTTGCTGGAGCCGGTGCGTCGCGCGTCGGCTCAGAGCCGATTTGTCGCGGAGCTGCTGGAATCGAAGCGACTGTTCTCACCCCAGGCGCTGTCGATCGGTCAGGCGCATTCGTTTCTTTCCGAAGCGGCTCAGGTCGAAGCGGCGGGGGTGGTCGTCCGCCTGCCCGATTGGTGGCAACGGCGTCGTCCTCCGCGCCCGACGGTGCAGGTCCGGGTCGGCCAGAAAAAGACAGATTCCAGTGGGCCAGACGGAGTCCTCGACTTTCAAGTGAGCTTGGCGCTGGATGGGGAACCGCTCACCGAAGCGGAACGTCAGCAGTTGCTTGGCGGGACCGAAGGGTTGGTCTTGCTCCGTGGAAAGTGGGTCGAAGTCGACCAAAAGCGGCTCCAGCAGGCGCTCGATCAATGGAAGAAACTGGAGAAGCAGCACGCCCAGGGGGTGACATTCATTGAGGGGATGCGGCTGCTGTCCGGTGTGTCGCTGGATGGCGGGACAACCAGTGACGCGCCCGACGCGAACTGGACGGAAGTCACGACCGGCGACTGGTTGCGCGAGACGCTCGATCGAATTCGCCAACCCGAGACCATCGACACTTGCCGACCCGGGAAGAACCTCAACGCAACCCTGCGACCGTATCAGGAGACCGGTGTCCGCTGGCTGTGGTTCATGACCGAACTTGGCCTCGGCGGTTGCCTGGCCGACGACATGGGACTGGGCAAGACGATTCAGGTGATCGACCTGCTGCTCCAGCGACAGGCGACCGCCAAGGGGGAACCGAAACCGAATCTGCTGGTGGTTCCCGCGTCGTTGCTGGGGAATTGGAAGCAGGAACTGGCGCGATTCGCCCCGGGGCTGCGGGTCCGCTTCGCGCACAACTCGGAAGCCGACGCCGCGCAGATCGCCGCCTTGGCCCGCGATCCCAATCAGGAGTTGGCCGGCTGTCACCTGCTGATCACGACGTACGGCGGTGTGCGGCGACAGGAATGGTTGGGCCAGGTCGATTGGTCGCTGGTGATTTTGGACGAAGCTCAGGCGATCAAGAACGCGGGGAGTACACAGACGAAGGAGGTCAAAAAGTTGCGGGCCAAAGCCCGGCTCGTTCTCACTGGCACGCCGGTCGAGAACAACCTGGGAGATCTCTGGTCGCTGTTCGATTTCTGTTGCCCCGGCCTGCTGGGGAATGCCTCGCAATTCAAACAGTTCATCAAGAACCTGAATCGCGGGCAGGACGCGAACTCGTACGCGGCTCTCCGTCGTCTGGTGCGGCCCTACATTCTTCGGCGATTGAAGAGCGATCCGGGAATCGCCCCCGATCTGCCGGAGAAGACTGAGATGCGCACGGAGTGCGGTCTTTCGCGCAAGCAAGCGGCGCTGTACGAAAAAACGGTCGCCGACCTCAAACAGCGACTGGAAGAGGCGGAGGGAATGTCCCGGCGCGGACTGGTCCTCGCCTCGCTGATGCAGCTCAAACAGATCTGCAATCACCCGGCGCAATTTCTGGGTGGGACGAAGTTTCCGCCCGAGGAGAGCAGCAAGTTCGAGCGGGTGCGGCTGTTGTGTGAGCCGATTGTCGAACGGCAGGAGAAAGTGCTGGTCTTCACGCAGTTTCAATCGCTCACGGAACCCCTGGCGAAATTCCTGGCGGAAGTTTTTGGTCGGCCCGGGCTGGTGCTGCACGGGGGAACGCCGGTGAAGAAGCGGAGCGAGCTGGTGAAGACGTTTCAGGATCCCGCGGGGCCACCGTTTTTTGTGATTTCGCTCAAAGCGGGAGGGAGCGGCCTGAATCTGACGGCTGCCTCGCATGTGATTCACTTCGACCGCTGGTGGAACCCCGCGGTCGAAAACCAGGCGACCGACCGGGCGTTTCGAATCGGCCAGAAGCGGAATGTTCTGGTCCATAAATTCGTCTGCCGGGGAACGCTGGAAGAACGCATTGACGCCATGATCACCAGCAAGCAGTCGTTGGCCAACGAGGTGTTGGACAACGAGGGGGAAACACTGCTGACCGAGATGTCGAATGAGGAACTGCTGAAATTTGTGGCGCTCGACGTGACCCGGGCGACGGACGCGGGATAATAGGAAACAACTTGAGGGTGATTGAGATGACGAGGGCAACGATCACAGACGAGCATTTTTTCAATCTGGATGACGACAGCCACCCCGGCAGGGTGATTGAGCAAATGCGTTTTGAGGATTGCTACTTTGAAGGTTGTATCCTGTCGTTGTGGGGTCACCGGGATGAGCCGATTGCGGTTCGAAACGTGGAACTGGCCAACGTGAAGATAAGAGACTGTCACATTGGCCCCGCGATCATGGAAGACATGCTCGTCGACCAATTGAAGACGGATGACCTGTTCATTCTCTGGGGCACACTGTTTCGGCATGTCGTGTTTCGCGGAGACTGTGGGTCAATCAAGCTGAATTCCACGATTTCATGGAAGAGTGAGGCGGCTCATGCGCAGAAGGAGTTTGACGACCGTCGTTTGGCTTTCTATCGGGAGACGGATTGGTCACTCGACATTTCAGCGGCTCGATTCCGGATTTTTGAAACGAGCGGGATACCGAGCCGACTGATTCGTCGAGATCCCAGGACACAAGTGGTCGTCAAGCGCGAGCGGTTGGGAAGCGTCCCCTGGCGTCGTATTCTCGCATCCCAATCCGGTTATTGGGCGGGAATCCTCAGTGTCATTGCAACGGACGTGGATGAAGATTGCGTATTGGTGGCACCCTACCTCAGGAGACCGGAAAAGCGAAAGCTGCTTTTGGAGGAGTTGCTGGAGCTGCGTACTTTAGGCATTGCGGAACCGGACTGAAACAAGGGGGGACGAAGCTCCGAGTGAATTGACACAGGGGAGTTGCCGCTTGGACCATCCATGATCAGGACTGAAGTGTGGGTCACTCGGCCGGCGTCGACGGGAGCGGATTGGCATGGCGAATGAGATGACGATGACGACGATCACAGGCGAGCATTTTTTCAAAATGCGGGACGACAACCACCCAGGCAGGGTGATTGAGCAGATGCGTTTTGAGAATTGCCACTTCGACAGTTGTGTCATGTCATTGTGGGGTAACCGGGATCAGCCCATTACGGTTCGAAACGTGGAACTGGCCAATGTGAAGGTACGGAACTGTCACATCGGCCCCGCCATCATGGAAGACATGCTCGTCGACCAAATGAAGACGGATGATCTTTTCATTCTCTGGGGAACGTTGTTTCGGCATGTCGTGTTTCGCGGAGACTGTGGGGCAATCAAGCTGAATTCCACGATTTCATGGGAAAGTGAGGCCGCTCATGCGCAGAGGGAGTTTGACGACCGTCGTTTGGCTTTCTATCGGGAGACGGATTGGTCACTCGACATCACAGCGGCTCGATTCCGGATTTTTGAAACGAGCGGGATACCGAGCCGACTGATTCGTCGAGATCCCAGGACACAAGTGGTCGTCAAGCGCGAACGGTTGGGAAGCGTCCCCTGGCGTCGTATTCTCGCCTCCCAATCTGGTTATTGGTCGGGAATCCTCAGTGTCATTGCAACGGACGTGGATGAAGATTGCGTATTGGTGGCACCC
>JAPLOC010000531.1:0-6060 GCA_026692825.1 Planctomycetota bacterium
GCTGCGCCGCGGAACGTTTTCGAGAAAGCTGGGACCATACATGGTCGGATCGAGCGACCCGCCCGCCGCGAGCAGCGAGTCACGGATGATCTCAGCCTCCAGCCGACGCGGGCGGTAGTGCCACAGGAATCTGTTTTGAGGGTCGACTTGCAGGTTCATCGCCGGCGCGTCATTCCCCTGCTGGTAAACAGCACTTTGCGTGATCAGTCGATGAATCGGCTTGAGTTTCCAGCCTCCGCGAATCAATTCGCCCGAGAGCCAATCGAGCAACTCGGGATGAGTGGGCCGCTCCCCCTGCGCGCCGAAATCGTTGGGGGTTCCGACCAGTCCCTGTCCGAAGTGGTGCTGCCACAGTCGGTTCACAATCACGCGAGCCAACAGACTTCCCGCGCCGTGATCGACATCGGTCATCCAGTTGCCAAATCCGACGCGTGGGTCGACCGCAGGCTGTCCTTCGGTCGGTTTCGGAAACCAGCGCTCAGCATCGCCGTCCGTTGTCGCGAGAACCTGCAACATGCCCGGCTGGGCCTGTCCCTGTTTCGCGTCCACCTCGCCCCGTCGCAGATAAAAGACATCGCGGCCGCCAGCGACTGTGGTGTAAACATCGGTCAGCGGCGGACGTGGTTTCGTGCGGGCGAACTCGTCGACTCCCTTCGCGACCCCCGCGGTGGCGGAGTCGAACGGTGCGAACCAGGTCACCATCGACTCGCGCAACCCTTCCGGAATCGCATTGTTGTTGGAGGCGAGAATCGCGCGGATTTCGCCCAGGTGTTGCGACGCGACTTCGCCCGCCCAGGTGGGTGTCCCCGGCTCGACACTGGTCGCCAGTCGAATCCGGCCCAGTCCGTCGCTGACGAATTTCAGTTCGAATGTGAGCGCGGTTCCAGCGGCGAAGCCGGGCAATCCCCCTTCAATCTCAAAAATCGCCGCGTTGTCTTTGCTGTTGTCGGCAATCGCCCGCCAGAATGTTCCGGGGTTGTCATCGACCACGTTCTTCAACGGCTGAGCCGCCTCTTCGAACGCGGCCAACACCGGCTTGAGCTTGAGTACGACGGCCGGTTCGGCACTTGCCGGGTCGAGCGACTTCGCGGTGACCTTAAAGTTGCCGAGTGTGAAGCTCCCGTCGCCGCCCAGTCCCGGGCCTTTATTCGGAAGCGTCTTGTCGGTCAGCGCTTCGAGTCGGATCGCGGTCAGTTTCTTTTGATGTGTGTGGGCGGTGACAACATAGGTGTCACCATTTTTTCGACGAGGCCCGGTGAACACGACCAGTCCTTCGGGAGTCGTATTTAATGTGGTGTCTTCCGACGCCACCGCTTGGGGTGTCAGCACCTGCCAGCGCGGCTCGGCAGTTCGTTTGGGCAGTTCCTCCTGCTGCCACCGTGCGAATCGGGCGGGCAGTTCCTCATTCGCGAATTTCTTCCGGTCCGCGATCCGTTTCGCCAGCTCAGCCGCATGCTGCTCCAACGCCCGTTGCGTGGCGGCCGGATCGGGGTCGAGCTGTACCGTCCCGTGCGAGGTCCGGGCCAGAGTCGCGGCGAGTCCGTAATAATCCGTATGCGGAAATGGATCGTACTTGTGTTCGTGACAGCGAACGCACCCCAGCGTCAAACCGAGCATCGATCCGCCGATGGTCATCAACATGTCGTCGAGTTGATCGTACCGGATCCGTTCTTCGGTCTTCTGCGTGATTTGTCCGGGGAATGGTCCAGCGACCAGAAAGCCGCTTGCCGAGGCTCCTTCGAATCCCGGTTTCAACACATCGCCGGCGATTTGCATCCGAACGAATTCGGTATAGGGAAGATCGGCATTGAGTGCTTTGATCACCCAGTCGCGATAATGGTACGCCCCCGGACGGAAACCGTCGAATTCGTACCCGCCACTTTCCGCGAAGCGGGCAGTGTCGAGCCAGTGCCGGGCCCAGCGCTCGCCGTAATGTTCACTCGCGAGCAGCCCGTCGATCAACCGGTTGGTCGCGTCGGGGGCGTTGTCAGAGACGAACGCCGCGATCTGCTCGGGAGTGGGAGGTAGTCCGATGAGATCGAAGTAGAGCCGGCGGATCAGTTTTTCGCGGGTCGCGGGGGGGCTGAATGTCACATGGTGTTCGGTCTGCTTCGCCAGGATGAATCGGTCGATGGGGGTTTTGATCCAGGTCGAACCGCCCACATCGGGAGGCGAGACAGGTTTCAGTGGCTGAAACGACCAGAACTGTCGTCCCGCCTCGAGATCGATCACGCGTTTTTTCGCCGCCGTCGGGCTGCCATCACGTGGGTCAACCGCCCCTTGATCGATCCACCGGGCGAAGTCGGCGATCACCGTTTCCGGGAGTTTTCCTGACGGGGGCATCTCCATGCCGTCATAACGCAGCGCCTTCAACAGCAGGCTCTCGGCCGACTTCCCCGCGACGAGCGCGGGGCCGGTTTCGCCCCCTTTCGCAACCCCCGCGCGACTGTCGAGCTGCAATTCCCCGCGCAGTTTGCCATTCGTCGCCGCTTCAGCGGAATGGCAGGAATAGCAATGCTGCGCCAGCACCGGACGGATCTTCTGCTCAAAAAACTCGACCTCTTTCGGATCAACCGTCTGGGCGAATCCGCGGGTCGTACAGAGGAGAATTCCCAGCAGAAGGGTGAAGCGGCAAATGTTCATCGGGCGGGGCGATCAGCAACGAAAGGGGCGCGGCACGCGACTGACAACGCGCCGCGGTGGGATGGCATGCAGACCAGTCTATGCGACACTTCCGGCTGGGGGCAAACGGTCAGGCGGTTGGATAACGAAGAACAGACTTAACCCCGTGTCAAAGTGGCAACCCATCGGCGAACGTCCACCCGTTATTGCCCATCGGAATTCCCCCCTCTCTTTCCGATCACTGGCAATGGCGACTAGAATCTCGACTTCCCTCGCGTTCCCATCTCCGTGCCGAGCACCCGATGAAGTTCCGCTTTCCCATCGTTATCATCGATCAGGATTTTCGTTCCGAAAACGCCAGTGGGCTGGGCGTGCGGGCACTGGCCCGGGCCATCGAAGATGAGGGGCTGGAGGTGCTGGGGGTCACCAGCTTTGGCGACATGTCCTCCTTCGCCCAGCAGCAGAGTCGTGCTTCGACCTTTGTCGTGTCGATCGACGACGAGGAGTTCGGTGGCGGCTCGCCGGCGGAAATGCAGGAGGTCTTGCAGAAGCTCCGGAAATTCGTCGAGGAGATTCGCTGGCGCAACGCCGACATTCCCATCTTCCTCTATGGTGAAACACGCACCTCCCGGCACATCCCCATCGACGTGCTGAAGGAGCTGCATGGCTTCATCCATATGTTTGAAGACACCCCGGAATTCGTCGCGCGGTACATCGCCCGCGAAGCGCGGGGCTACCTCGATTCGCTTGCGCCGCCGTTCTTTAGAGCGTTGATGCACTACGCGCAGGACGGATCGTACTCGTGGCATTGCCCGGGGCATTCGGGTGGCGTGGCCTTCCTCAAGTCGCCCGTGGGGCAGATGTTCCATCAGTTCTTCGGCGAGAACATGTTGCGGGCCGATGTCTGCAACGCGGTCGATGAACTCGGGCAGTTGCTCGATCACACCGGGCCGGTCGCCGCCTCGGAACGGAACGCCGCCCGAATCTTCAACGCCGACCATCTGTTTTTCGTCACGAACGGGACGTCGACGTCGAACAAGATCGTCTGGAACTCGACGGTCGCGCCCGATGACATCGTGGTGGTCGATCGAAACTGCCACAAATCGATTCTGCACGCGATCATCATGACCGGTGCGATTCCAGTCTTTCTGATGCCGACCCGAAACCACTTCGGCATCATCGGACCGATTCCTCTGGAGGAATTCAAACCCGAGAATATCCGCAAGAAAATTGAGGCGAATCCGTTCGCGCGGGCGTCTGCCGGAGTGATGCCGCGGGTGTTGACCATCACGCAAAGCACCTACGACGGCATCATGTATAACGTCGAGACGATCAAGGAATTGCTGGACGGAAAGATCGACACGCTGCATTTCGATGAAGCGTGGCTGCCGCACGCGGCGTTTCACGATTTCTACGGCGATTACCACGCGATTGGTGCTGACCGGCCCCGGTGCCGCGAATCGATGATGTTCTCGACGCAATCGACGCACAAGCTGCTGGCGGGGTTGTCGCAGGCGTCGCAGATTCTCGTCCAGGACAGCGAGACCCGACACCTCGACAAAGATTTGTTCAACGAAGCGTACTTAATGCACACTTCGACGTCGCCCCAATACTCGATTATTGCCTCATGCGATATCGCGGCGGCGATGATGGAGCCTCCCGGAGGGACGGCGCTTGTGGGGGAATCGCTTCTCGAAGCGCTCGATTTCCGCCGCGCGATGCGCAAGGTGGACGAAGAATGGGGAACCGACTGGTGGTTCAAGGTCTGGGGACCGGACGATCTGTCCGAAGAGGGATTGGAAGACCGCGAAGCATGGATGCTCAAGGGGAACGACCGTTGGCATGGCTTCGGCAATCTCGCGCCGGGGTTCAACCTGCTCGACCCCATCAAAGCGACGATTATCACACCGGGGCTGGATATCGACGGCAAATTCGCCGACCGGGGAATTCCGGCGGCGATAGTCACCAAATACCTCGCCGAGCATGGAATCATTGTCGAAAAGACGGGGCTGTACTCGTTCTTCATCATGTTCACGATCGGCATCACCAAAGGACGGTGGAACACGCTGGTGACCGAGCTGCAGCAGTTCAAGGACGACTACGACCGGAATCAGCCGTTGTGGCGGGTGCTGCCGGAATTTGCCGCCCGACATTCGCGCTATGAACGGATTGGTCTCCGCGATTTGTGTGACCAGATTCACGGGGTCTACAAGGCGAACGACATCGCCCGACTGACGACCGAGATGTACCTGTCGAACATGATCCCGGCGATGAAGCCCGCCGACGCCTGGAGCAAAGTCGCCCATCGAGAAATCGAGCGAGTCGAAATCGATGACCTGGAAGGTCGGATCACCGCGGTTCTGCTGACTCCGTACCCCCCGGGAATTCCACTGTTGATTCCGGGCGAGCGGTTCAATCGCACAATCGTGCAGTACCTGCAATTCGCCCGGATCTTCAATGAATCGTTCCCGGGCTTTGAGACCGACATTCACGGCCTGACCGAAAAAGTGGTCGACGGCCGACTGCGGATGTTTGTTGATTGCGTGGGACAGGATTGACGCGACCACACTGAGCGGCATCGTGGCAACTCGCCCCATTGCCTCGTCAGAGCGCTTTCAACATCCGTTTGAGGGCAAAATGGCGATAGCTTTCGAGTGTCAGTTGTCTGATCTCGCCCCAATCCTGGTGTCCCAGAAGGAAAGCTTGAGCCGGCCCGTGTGGTAGTGCGTGCTGACAAAAGTCTTTTTACCAGCTTTCCAGACAGGCGCACCGAATTGCGTGCCAGGTTCCGTCT
This sequence comes from Planctomycetota bacterium, assembly GCA_026692825.1. Classification (GTDB taxonomy): domain Bacteria; phylum Planctomycetota; class Planctomycetia; order Planctomycetales; family Planctomycetaceae; genus UBA10511. The sequence continues at coordinate 5,417 of JAPLOC010000531.1, forward strand.
CCGGAAGGGAGGCGCAGAGCTGTCCAAGACTTTTGAGAACGCTTTTCGCCGCCTGCCCCTTGAACGGATCGATTTCCTCGGGGCGAAACCGTCTGGTCGGCGGCCTGACGCGAAAGCCCTTTTCAATGGCGCTCACCAGCAGAGGGGGAGCGACCACTTCGTAAGCAACCTGCACGTGTTCACAAACGCTTTGCCAGTCAAGCCCCTGTTCCAGCTCGACGCCCAGCCAGCCCTTCGGTCCGACGTAGGGGGGAATGAAATAGACTTTCGGTCGCATCTCGACGAACGTCGCTTGGACACCGGGCGGAGCAATCAGATTCAAGGCAACTCGCCCGTCGCCGTGATGGTTGATTGTGTAGGTGGCGAATAGTTTCCCGCGAACTCGAAATGCCGCAGAACCGTGCGACACGAATTCCTCCGCCTCCGGCAGGGAGGCCATAACCTCCCTCACGACATCACTGACAGTACGCTCAGTTCTTGCCATCTTGATTCCTCTGGCGGGGATCGATTCGCCGGGATCCTATCAGGCACGTTTCTGATTCGCCAATACCTTGCCCCCGTAGGGCGACACCTGGAGTTTGCGGGTTTGCCGGACTTGTCAAATCGCCCTAGACAGGGTTGCCGAAACCGGCTGTAATCCCCTC
>JAPLOC010000531.1:6096-17751 GCA_026692825.1 Planctomycetota bacterium
GAACGGCAAGACTTTGATCAGGCCGAACGGATGCTGCGGCACATTGTGCGCCTCGATCCCAACGATGTGGAGGCATGGCGGCTGTTGGGCCAGGTCTGTCATGAACAGGCCGACTTCAATGAAGCGCATCGGTCCCTGTCGCGCGCGATCGAACTCGATCCAACACGGGCCGACTTGTATCGTGACCTGGGGTTGATCTGCCTGGACGCCGGCCTTGTGGACGATGCCCTGGACAATCTTCAGCAGGCGGTCCATCTGTCCCCCACTGACGACCAACTGCACTATTCTTTGGGTCTGGTGCTGTTGCAGTACGGGAATCTGATCGGGGCCAGACTGAGATTCCAGCAGGCGATCCGTTTGCGGGCGGACTTTGTCGAAGCGTGGCAGAACCTGGCGATCACCTGCCAGCAGCAGGGGGATATGGAATCCGCGCTGGTCTGCTTCCGACAGGTTTACGCCCTCCGTCGCGACTGGCCCGAAGCGGGGGCCAATCTACATCGAGTCTTGCGGCTGCTGGGACGACGGGAAGACGCGGCGTAGCTGCCTGTCCAAGTTCAGCGCACAACGCTTGGGGAGAGTCGCGTGGATGAAAATCCACGCTACCGACCCGACAAGACGAGGGATGCGATCACGGACGCGAACGATCACGATTCCCGTGATCGTCCGAACTCCCGGATGAGTCCTATTTCGCCGAGACCGCCGGCAATGTCAGCTTGATTTCGGGCGACTTCATATCGGGCTTGCGGTCCAGCAGCTCCGAGAGCTGAAACGCGAAGTACTTCTGGTTCGCGGCGGGCTGCTTGTCGGTCGAGGCGTTGGCGACCCAGAACTTGGTGCTTTTGGGCTCAAACAGCACGTTGTGCAGATTCGACTTCATCGCGACGGGGCAGTCCATCAGGTGCAGCGCGCTTTCGGCATCAAATTTCCCATGCCCTTGTTTCGCGCGGCGGGAGAGTTCCTTGTAACGATCTCCCGCAGAGAGCAGTACCGAATCCTCGACCGGAGTCGGGAGCAGCGGGTGCGCTTCGCCCGGTTTCAACAAGGTGAAAACGTTCCAACTCGCTTCCATGCCCACCGCGCGGTTCGTTTTGCCGTCCGCGACCACATAGAAGTACTGGCAGGTCCGCGGATTGTCGCGGAAGACCTTGATCGCTTCGTCGAGATCATGGGCCGTCTCGAGAGCTTCGCGAACCAGAAGCGCCATCGGAACTCCCGCCCAATGGCCCAGGCCTCCTCCCCCCATTTCACCAACCGAGACGTGTTCTTTGTTCATGCCGGTGACGGAACCGATGAACCCGGCGTACGTGACGTTGACAAACGGCACTCCCCCATCGGGTTCGAGAACGACAACAACCGCGTGGTCTTGCAGGCCCCAGTCGATGGCGTAGTCGAGAACGCGGCCATGGTACAACGTGCCGTCTTTGGTCGCGGAATTCATGATCGCGAACCCGCTGCAATGGAACATTTCCGGAATGAAGTTCGCGACGATGACGTCTTCGGCCTTCAAGCCGGCACCGGCCGCCAAGCCTTCCATCTCTTCAAAGTACTTCGCGGGGACGAAGGGCTTCTGGATCGTGGTAATCGACTCGATGATCGAACGCGGCTTGAGCTTGAGCATTCCGACCTTGAGCTTTTCGCCCCCTTTCTTCACAAGCAGGTTGTGCATGTTGCTCTGCACGCGGTCGCGCAACAGAGCCCCCTGCTGGTAGCCCATTTCATAGGGAGTGCCTTTTAAGTGCAGCACCGGATAGCCGTCGATAATCTCCAGCCAACCCTGTCCGCAGCGGGCCACTGTCTGGGCAGTCGCGACGGTGGCATCCCCCAGTTGAAATACCAGGCACCAGCAAAGACTCAGCAGAGCCGAACGGAAGCGCAGTGTTGACAGCATGTGGAATTCCCGCGTCGCACAGGTTTTCTGAGGGGACTCGACAGTTCGCGAACCGGGAGTTCCTTGGAATCGGCCGGGACGCGAAAGACCGCAGTTTGTGCAGAATACCAATCGGGAACAGACACTGCGAGATCGTCTTGCTTCGTTTGCGAGAATTGGATAGTGTCCGCACCCCTCCTCGTTCTCCCCTCGCTTCCCTCCCCACATCTCCCCCCTCGAGTCCTCCCAATGCGGTCCCGGATGCCCCCGGCCGGCTGGGCCGGCGCGCTGTTGCTGCTAATTTCCGGTTGCGCCTCGGCCTGGAATCGTTCCGGACAGGAACTGAGTTCCGGTCCGCGCTCTGCCCCCTCGACCCGTGGGGAAGCGGGCGGCCGCGCCAAAGTCCAATCGGGCAGCGTCGCGAAATCACGTCGCGGTGCCCCTCGACCCGGGCCTGCGGTGGATACTCACGTTCTCACAGCCGATGTCGATCCGGGGCGCACCGATACCAGCCGAGCAACGGACACCGTTCAACCCGTCGGCGGACTGCTTCCCTCTCGCAAGGGGACTACCAAACCGAAGCCGGTTGATCCAGCGGCGGCCGAGGTCGTCGATCAGGAATTCCCGGATGCCGGCCCTGAGGAGAAGCAGGGAATTCTCGCCGACATGGAGGGGATGTCCCCCTCGAATATGAGGGCGATGTTGCGCGCCTGGAAACAGGGGCTGGCCCGCAAGAACGCCGTGGCGGCCAATTCGAATGGCAAGGATTCGTCCCGCGAACCGGTCGTGAACCCGGCCGCCGCGACAGAGGAATCGACAACCACTCGCATTAAGAAGTCATTGAGTGCCGGCCTGGGATCAGTCACCGCCTGGGGAACCGCGATCGTGGGGGGCAAGAAGCCCGATCCGGCGGCCCAGCGGCCTCCCGTGAATTCTCCCTCGGGCACGTCCCCAACCGCGCGAATCGAAGAGGTTCGGTCCGGTGCGGATGAAGAAGTCGGGCGGGCCACCGCTCGCGAACTTCCCGGTGCCACGGAATCGAATCCTCGAGACACGCTGAAAGATCTGATTGAGCTGGCCGAGGCGGAAGTCGCCGACATGCAGCCCGGTCCATCGACCCGCGAACGGGACGAGTTCATCTCAAAACATGTCTCCCTGCGGATGTTGTATCTGGTCGGTGGACGGCACGAACTCGCCATGCAGGCAATCCCCGAGATCGATCCGATCGACCAGGAATTCTGGCAGCATCTGTTCTGGGGATTGGCGAACTACTTCGACGCCGAGTCACTTCCTTCGCAGGACGACCGGGCGGCGGAGTCGGCCGCTCAACTCACGCAGGCGGTACTCAAACTCCAACGCCGCGCGCATCTGGAAGTCCGCTATGCGACGTTTTGCGATCAGATTGAAGGGTTCGGCGTCTACGAACCGTGTGAATCGAACTCGTTCCACCCTGGGCAGGATGTCCTGCTGTATGCCGAGTTCGGCAACGTCCTGAGCGTACTCGACGAATCGGGGTTGTATCGCACGAATCACATTTCGGTGATTGAACTGTCGGCCAACGGTTCCGATGCGGACCCGGTCGAGCGGATCGAACTTCCCGAGACGGTCGACCGGTGTCGACGCCCCCGGCGTGACTACTACCACAGCTATGTGGTCGCGATTCCCCCGACGCTTGAGCCGGGTGCCTACGTCCTCAAATTGACGGTGACCGATCTGGCAAGCAAACGGCAGGCGTCACACAGTTTGAATTTCCGGATCACGCCAGCCCCGGACGAGCCGACTTCCGTTGTCGATGGCACGACGACCGGACCATTGGAAACCGAACCGGTGGAACCACGTCCGCAGTCCCAAACACGGGGCAAACGACAAAACCATTTGTCGGCGCGTGCGCCCGATGGAGCGCTGGAACTTCAGTCACTGGAAGTAGAATCCGACGAACGGCCGACATTCACCCACGACACGTCGCGAACGATGGACGAGAGCGACACGCCCGCTGATGAATCGGATGCATCCGAAGAAGCTGCCGACGATCGCGACATGGACGACCTGCCACCACTTCCGCCAATGCGGTGATATGGAGTGCCGGGGATGAATCCCCGCTTTCCGTTCTCCCGAAGTCCATCTTCCCGCAGGACTCGCGCTTCAGGAGTCCTCGGGTCCGCGTTTCGCGCCGAGCGGAGAGCAGCACTCGGCAGTACGAAAGGGTCACGTGGATTATACTCCGCGTCACCGGTGTTGCGGCTTTCTGGCAGAGCCGCGCCAATCAGGAAGCGGGAGTTTGATACCGCCTCCCGACAGTCGGGGGCCATCAAAATGTCTCAACGCGGACCGCGCGAAGTGTAACGTTGGTCGTTCGCCGAACAGTTCGGTCAACGTCGTGGTCCGCTCCCAGGACGTTTCTCGACCGCCGCACGCACAGCGGGCCGCGCATTTAGAAAATGCGGGCTACGTTGCGGGAATCGTTCGTCGTGCAGCGACCCAAACAACGTACGCGGCACTTTCTCAGTGCCTGCCCCGATGTGCGCCCGATGCGAAAAAACTCGCCCCTGGGCCATGCGAACCACCTCGGCCGCCGCTACATCAAACTGTCTCTTCGCTGACCGCGCGGAGTATAAAATCCACGCTGCCCTCCCCCAATCGCGCCTGCCGCGCAGGTTCTTCAAGAGTACCCGTCGTCGCGTTCCGCGAGGGGTGGAGAATCGGAACCGGCATGTCCCTTGGCGCTCGCTGGCCGTCGCCCCCATCTGAACATCCAAGTGAGCATTCGACAAAAAAAACGGCGTGCCGTTCGATGGCACGCCGTTTTCTGAAAACTCATGACAACCGCCAGTGGGATCTTGAACTGGCCGTGTTTCAACCGCTTCCGGCCACTACTCGTCCGCGTCTGCATCCACATCCGCGTCGACGTCCACTTCGGCCTCGGCCTCAGCCTCAACTTCGACTTCCGCCTCTTCCTCGGCGTCAATCACCTTGTCGCCCAAAGGCTCCTTAATGGGCTGGACGAAGTAAGTCTTCTTGTGCTTGGCCGTCAAGTCGGCGGCCCGAGCGTCGGCCGCTTCGCGTTCGCCGTATGCGAACCGCCCCTCTTCTTTCATTGTGCCGCTGAAGACACCCCAGATCAGCCGTTTCCGGATGATGACTTTCGCCTTGACCCGTTTCGGCTTGGCGACCGCTTTCTTCTTCTCTTTGGTTTTGCCGGACTTTTCGCCCGTGTCGGCGTCATCCGGGGAGATTGTCACGCCCCGTTTTTCAGCCGCTTCCGCCTGCTCCCGCAGTTCTCGTCGATTGATGGTTCGTTTGGCCATGGAACTCGAATCTTCTCCGTGCGATCTGGTCGCAATTGCGCCGCCTGGGTGAAGTCTCACCGCCTGCGGCCGGCGTGCAAGTCGACTCGCTCCGGCCCTCCGGACCGAGCGATTTTCGAATCGGGGAGTCTAGCAGAAGATTCTGTTCACCGCCACTGGCCGCGAGTACCGGTTTACTGGAGCGCCGCGTTGCCAATATCGTCGCCGGAGTACGATTCGTAGAATTTCTTCCCGATCTCGTCGCTCAGCGCCGCCAAGTACATGTTCTTGAAATCCTCTTGGCTGATCTCGTAAACCGATTTCTCTGACCGCGACGGAAACCGCGAACGCACCTCGGTTGTGTAAATCAGTTCACCGTCAGTCTTCTCTTCGTTCATCTTGAAGACGTTGATCACAGCGTCACAGCGTCCCTGGTACAGATCGGACGACTGGGCGGCGAACAGGCTGTAATCCTTGATGTCGACATGGACCACGTAGTCGAGCTTGAAGGCGGCGGCGACCTCGGTCACCTTGTCGTAGTTCGGATTCTTGTCGATCCACGCTTCGACCCGATCGGGATCAAACACCCGGATCTTGTGTTCGTTGAACCGCAACGCCACCACCTTGGCGACCTCCGCGTCCACCGCTTCGTTATCCCACTTCAACGCCTTGGGAGCGTAGCAGACAATCGCGGTCGTTTTTCCCTTTTCCGAGAGCCACAACTTGGTCTTTTTGTGGAAATCGGGTTCGATTGTGGGGGGGCCATGGATCAGGTAGCCCAGCAGCACCACGACATTGCAGCCACTGCTGACCACCACCAGAAAAGCCAGAACAGCAGCGGGAACCAGCCGGCAAATCAGCGGGCGAGGGCGAGTCGTAGTGCGAGTCAGCAGAGACATGCAGCGATCCTTCGCGGGCACGAAATGAAAAGTGGGGGGGTGGTCACCGTCGCCGACCGCTTCCTGCGGACGAACAACGATCAAAGTCAGTTGGTCACGTCACGCGGAACAGTCGCTCGCGGAAGCCATCGATCGAACCAATGTCGACTCCCGGGGGGTGGTCGTAAAAGTGTCGCGCGAGTTCTTCCGCCAGTGTGTCCATGAACTTGTGCTGGAACAGTTCGTGATTCTCGTAGTCGCTTTCGATCGGCTGATGAGCCGGGTATTTCGAATCGTGGACTTTCGAGTAGATCCGATTCGCACGACGCTTGTCACCCGATCCGGTCAGTTCCCACACGTAGATTTTCGCCCGCGCGGTTCCGCGATACAGCCCGGAACTGTTCTCCTGGCGGGTGGCGAAGTCGTCGAAGCTGATCAGCACCACATAGTCGGCTTTGAACTTCTTGCCGATCGCCGTGTAGTCGCTGTTCTTGTCCAGGATTTCGCCCGACTCCATGAACTTCGTCACCTCTAGAGTGTCGACGGTCTTGATGCCGTTCACTCGGAGTTTCGAAGACACCTGCTGGACGACGTCGACAGGCAGCGAAGGATGCACCGCGAGGGCGGGGGAATCCGCAGCCGACAGCACCAGCACCTTTTTGTTCTTTTCATCCAGACTCTTGCCGGTCTTTTGTGTGAAGTGAGCCGTCTGCAATGGCTTCCCCTGCACCATTTGCAGCACGCCAATCACAATCTGACAGCCGGACAGACACAGCAGGAGACAAACGGCCGGCAGCAGCCAGATCCGCCGGAGAGAAGTGCTGGCGGGACGAGACCGAGCATTCTGGTTCGCCTGGGAAGCTAAGGTGCCAACAGTCGCAGTCCCCATTCCAACAGCGCGGCTCCCATCAAGGCCAGCAGTAGCCACATCAGCGATTGCGACGGTTCTTCGACCCGCCACATCCGCCCCTGCCAGGCGCTCCACAGGCACCAGGGAATCGCCGCCGCACAGACAATCGCCAACAACACTCCGGCCAGATTCGCACGCATCGCCGGCAGAAGCTGGCCGCGTGTGAAGTGGGCAAAGCTGGTGGTCATGCCGCAACCGGGGCATGGCAGATTCCAAAGGGCACGGGTGGTACACGGAGGGAGCCCAAGCCGCTGATGTGTGCCAAAACCACGGGGATCGGGTTCGAGGGAACGCGCGAGTCCGAAGCCGGCCAGGAACAACAGCGCCAACGTCACGAGCAGCCAGCGGCCGACGCGACGCAACGGGTATCCGTGGAGAGGGGTCGGCTTGCCCTCATTGCTGCAAGAGCGGTTTTTCAGGTGAAAATTCGAATGAACTGGCCGATGCCTGACTACCTGCTCACCGGCCAGTCACCAGAAAAGACTTCCACGGCGGGGCCGGTAAGAAACACGGATCCCTCTTTCGACCATTCCAACTCCAGATTCCCACCGGGAAGATGCCCAACGACGCGACGCTCCATCAGCCCATTGAGAACCCCCGCGACTGCCACCGCGCACGCACCGGTACCACAGGCAAGGGTTTCTCCCGATCCCCGTTCCCAGACCCGCATTTGAAATTCGGTCGGGGACAGAACCTTGATAAACTCGGCATTCACGCGTCGGGGGAACGCGGGGTGCTTCTCGACTTCCGGTCCGACACGCAACACCCAGTCGTCGTTCACCTCGTCAACAAACGTGATCCATGGAGACGCAGGTGACCTCAAACTCGCGACCGGCGGCAGTCAGCTTTTGGCGAATTGGCGGATCTCCCGCCAATGTCGTGGGGATCTTCGCCCCTTCCAGGATTGGGGCACCCATATTGACCCGCACCCGCTGGGCCTTCCGTCCAGTGATCTCCAGTTGCAGCGTCAATACGCCACGTCCGGTTTCGATCTTGAGTTCATCCTTGGCGGCGATTCCATGGTCAAACACGTATTTCGCCACGCAGCGGATCGCGTTCCCGCACATCTGCGATTCGCTGCCGTCGGCGTTAAACATTCGCATCCGGGCGTCCGCGACTTCCGAGGGGCAAATCAGAATCAGACCATCGGACCCAATCCCTTTGTGTCGATCACTGACGGCGATCGCCAGTTGCGGGATGTCCGCGGGGAGCTTCTCGCTGAACGCGTTGACATACACGTAATCGTTGCCGGCTCCGTGCATCTTGGTGAAACGCATCGACACGCTCGTTGAAATTTGGAGGAGTGAAGGAGATCCAGTCAGCCAGCCGTCAGGATTCGTGGCTGATCGTGACGCAATCCAATGTACTTCGTCTCTGTCGGACCCGAAAGGGGGATGGGGAATCGCGGGGCACCGATCCCCTGTCGCTGTGGGAAATTTGTGGGAAAATCCGTTCGGTGGACAGCATGTCGCCGACCGCGAGGCTCGCCAGCGACCGTCGACTCAATCCAGGGTTGTTCCACAAGTCGTTCCTGCGATAGGACTTGTGACGCGGTTATCGAGAAACGGAAGGGTCCGCGCGGAATCGAAGGTTGATTCCCACGGCGGTTTGTTATAATTTTCACAGCCGCAATTGTGTTTAACCGCGGTGTCGCGAATGCCCCCCGCTCGCCCGGATTGCACCGGCGGGCTGATCAGGAGTGAGTCACATGCCGATTACGTTGACGGAAAAGGCTGCCAAAGAAGTGCAGCGTGTGTTGAGCGAGAAGAAGCTGGACAACATGGTGCTGCGGATCGGTGTGGTCGGCGGCGGTTGCAGCGGATTCCAGTACAGCCTCGGTTTCGACAACGCGGCTGACCCCGTGAAGGACGTTGTCGAAGAATGCCACGGCGTGAAAGTCGCTGTCGACAGTTCCTCGACGGAACCGTTCTCGACTTCTACGACGGCCTCGAAAAACGTGGCTTCACGTTCAACAACCCGAACGCGGTGAAGAGCTGCGGCTGCGGCAGCAGTTTCTCTGCGTAGTTCACGCACGATCGCGTTCAAAGGAACATTATCTAGGCAACCCGCGTAACGCCGGGCTGTCGGGGATTTCCGCATACTAGGTCGCCGACTGAAGTCGGCGACCTTTTTTTGTTAACCACCCGCCTGGAATGCAGAAGGGGGCCACGGCCAGCGAGCAACCGGAATCGGCCGTGCGAGTGTCAGCTGACGCTGCCACCGGAAACGCCGCCGATTTCGGTATTCCAGCGGGCGGTTGTTTTTTTGTGTATGCCTTTCGTGCCTTTCGTGGTTCCGATTGTCCGTTAAACCACGAGCAAACAACGGGCTTGGTCATCGCAGATGCGAAATCGTCCGGCACGGCGTCAAATCGCTCGCTCACGTTGTGAGCAGAGTTTAGGAACCACGAAAGGCACGAAACACACGAAACACACGAAACACACGAAAAAGAAAGTGGTTTTGAGATGCGCAGTGACACGAACTCCGGGCTGGCGCAACCCCACAACCGAGCCGTCCGTCGCGAAAAGAACGGACGCCGAACGGTGCCAGCGGGGGAGTGAAGCCAATGACACGCTCACAAATCGCCGACGCAACTCAATTTGGCCGTTTGTCGGGCGACTTCGCGCAGCGAAATCCCACGTGGGACATCCCGGTATCGGGTGAAGACCCGTGTCTCGCTGACGGGCGATAGCGCGAGCAGTACCCATCGTTGCATAAGAATGACCCCCCTTTCTGCGAACGCTGGGGCGTGAACGGCCGGGTCGGGTCGGCGCTTTTCTGTGGCCCTTGGGGATTTCGTGTCACGCGGTTGGTGGCGCGGTGTTTGTACAAATCCCGCTGGTACCAGTCGGAACACCACTCCCACACGTTTCCCGCCATATCGTAGAGTCCGAAACCGTTGGGAGCGAACGTCTTCACCGGCGCCGTCCGCTCGAACCCATCGCCCGCGGTGTTGCGATACGGAAAATCCCCCTGCCACAGATTGGCTCGAAATCTCGACGTTTCGTCGACTTCGTCGGTGGGAGCGTCATTTCCCCAGACATACAACTGATCCTCCAGTCCCCCGCGCGCGGCCCGCTCCCATTCCGCCTCGGTTGGAAGTCGCTTGCCGGCCCAGTCGGCATACGCTTGTGCGTCATCCCAGGAGACATGCACGACGGGATGGTTTTCCAAGCCCTCAATCGAACTCTCCGGCCCTTCGGGATGTTGCCAGTTGGCACCCGGAGTCCACTGCCACCATTGGGTGAAGTCGTCGAGCTTCACTTTCCCCTTGGTCGGGGTGAACACCAGCGATCCCGCAACCAAGTCCGCCGGATCTGGACGGGGAGTTCCAGGAGGAAGTTGAGCGAGCAATTCGTCGGCATCCGGGGCGCGCTCGGCGGTCGTCAGATAGCCGGTCGCCTGGACGAATTCGCGAAACTGCACATTGGTCACCTCATGCTCGTCCATCCAGAACCCATCGACAACAACCCGATGTGCCGGCTTCTCGTCGTCCCAGCCGTCTGTCACATCCGTGCCCATGCTGAATTCGCCTCCAGGAATCCAGACCATCCCGGCTGGAGCCTTTTCGACCGGGTCGCCCGGCTTCGGCTGGTTGACGCGAGTCGCGAAGTAGGCAATGCCGAACGATACGCCTCCCAGTGCGATCCAGGCGAGCGTTCGCAGAACGGTTTGGCGGATCCCGGTGAGCGGGACTGGAGCGTCGGGTGGCATGCGGTCGGTACGTGGTGGGAAGATCGAATCCATACGTCGCTTCATGATGACGGCGGCGTATCTCAGTTTAACAGAATCGCAGCAACTCTCTGGTAGGGATCAGCGTTCTCGTTCCGCGCAGATCATTCCCGCAGATCGACCCGGGGCGACCCGGCCGCGATCGTCGCACCGTCGTGATCGATCTTCACAGCAGCCGATTCCAAACCGGGTGGAATGTTGACCCGCGCCTGTTCGAGAATCTGTTCCCGCAATTCCGCCGCGATAAAGAACGATCCCGTCACGCAGATCAAATCGGGGGGGCCGGCCAATCGTTTTGCCAGCTTCCACGCCGACGCCGTGTCCGCCGCCAGGTGAACGTACCGGGTCGACAGCGACCGCGCGAGCCGGGCGAGTTCGTCCGCGGGCAGATTTCGTGGATTGTTGTGAAACGCGGTGAGAATCACCGTATCGAATCGGGGGAGCAACAGCCGTAACATTCCCGCGACATCCTTGTCGCGACTCGCCGCGAACACCAGAATTCGCCGACGCGCCCGGAACCGACGGTCGAGTGTCTCTACCAGCGCCGCGATCGCCGCCCAGTTGTGGGCACCGTCAACAATCACAGTCGGCTGGCGAGCAAGGACTTCGATCCGCCCGGCCCAGCGGACCCGGTCCAAACCGAGCCAGACGGCTGAGTCTGGAATCGTCCAGCCTTGTTCGCGCAGCCTCTCGACCACGGCGATCGCCAACGCGGCATTTCGCGACTGGTGTTCTCCCATCAGTCGCAACGGGAGTCCGCGCCAGGTTTGACCGGAGGTCTGAACGTCAAAACGATCAATCCCCTCGGCGTCCGGTTCGCAGCCGATCTCCCCCGCATGCGCGACATCTCCCCCGGGGTGATACTCGCAGGTGAATTCCCGCCCCAACTGAAACAAGGGGGATTGCTGCTCGCAACTCACCCGTTCGACCACCTGCCGCGCGCCGGGATCGAGTACGCCGGAAACCACGGGAACTTTGGGTTTA
>JAPLOC010000532.1 GCA_026692825.1 Planctomycetota bacterium
CACTTCAGGCAGATCGTTTCGAGATCGCGCGGAATCAGCGCGTTGAGCCCGCGCGGCGATGGTGCCGGGTCGTCGAGGACCTGCTGCAGCACCATGCGGGTCACGCCGCGGAACGGCTTTTCCCCGGTCAGCATCTCGAATAGCACGACTCCCAGAGAATAGACATCGCTGCGGGGGTCGGCGGAGTGGGCGTCGCCGCGCGCCTGTTCGGGAGACATATACGCCGGCGTTCCCAGAATCTGCCCGTCGAGCGTCATTGTGATCTCAGCGGCGTCGCGTTTGGCGAGGCCGAAATCCGTGATATGAGTCACTCCGGCCCGGTCGAGCAGTATGTTCGAAGGCTTGATGTCCCTCGCGCCCGACTTCGTGTACCGGGACGATCTGGGGATGTCGCAATTGCGCCGCCGCGCGGGCCTCGCGCAGGAATTTCTCAGCTTCCGCGGCCGACACGGCACCGCGTCTCGGGATCTTTATCGCGACAAACCGATCGAGTTCGGGATCGCGGGCTTTCCACACCGTTCCGAAAGCGCCCTGCCCCAACTCGGCGACGATTTCAAATCTCCCGATGGTCCGGGGGCGACCCGGCACGAGGGTTTCGTCGGGATCGTCCGCCAGACTGAAATGTGTGTCACACGAAGGACAGGTGATCTCGTGGATCGCGGTTCCGTCAACGATCTCGAACGGGTTCTGACAATGCGGACAGCGGATCTTGAGCGCGCTCTGGGTCGCCTCGGCCCAGCCGATTTTCAGCAGGCACGCGGCGCACAGTCCGCCCGGGGCGTTCTGCGTGACCAGGACGCCGCACGATCGACAACAGGCGGAAGCGTGACTCATGGAGTTGGTCCGGGGAAACGGGGCTATTCCATATTACGGAGGATTTCACAAAGTGTGACATGGAAAACAATCGACGGGTGGCGGACTTTCTGCCGGGTTGGCCGCGAGCTCAGTGCGCGGCTTGGACCGCAGCGAACAGTTCGCGCAGCTCGGCGTCGATATTTTCGGGTACCGGTTCGGCCAGCGTCTGGGCAATCTCATCGCGCAACGCGCTTTTGTATCGTTTCCGAAAACGGCTCGCCGCCTGCCGGGCGGCCGGTTCACTGACATTCAGTTTGCGCGCGAGAGAGTCATGTCCTTCCCCGGGGGGCGGACCGGAAAGGTAGGGAAGCAACAGGTCGAACTCGCGCAGGCGGCCGTCGGCCTGGAACTCTTCACGCATCCGATCGAGCGTCTGTGCGAGCAGCGATTGGGCCCATTGCCTGTGGAATGCCGACTCAGGGGATTCGGTGCCCGGCGGATCAAAACCGGGTTGCGAGTCATACCGGCTGAAATCGAATGAGAATACGCGAACCCCGCCGCCCCGGCGAACCGCGCGACGACTTTCCGCCTCGTCGCTGAGGAAGTTGCGGACCGAAGTAAACAGAAAGGCTCGAAATTTGCCCCGGCCCGGGTCAGCGCGGGCGAACGCGCCCCGCTCGAGAAAGCGGGCGAAGAACTCCTGTGTCAGGTCTTGGGCGTCTTCAGTGGATTTCACCCGACCCCGGATGAACGCGTAAACGGCGGGCCAATATCGCCGACACAGCGCCGCCAATGCCTCTGCCCCGGCCGCCCCAGTCTCGCCGGCCGCGACGATCAGGCTCCACTGCGTGGACGACGTGTTCTGTGAACCGGGGTCAGTGTTCATTATTGGTCCCGGCAGGGCGAATCCGGCGCGGGCACCCTTCGATCGGTTGTTTGTCAATCTCAACAGCAAACTCTACCACTTTCGCAGCAAAAAATCGCCACCTGCCGAGTTGCGGAGTGTAACTTTCGTGCGCTCTGGTCGGGTAAATTGGTGTGGTGGAAGTGTACTGCCGAAGAGTTCCCTGGTCGATCGTGGGGCGCAGTGGCGACCGGTCGATTGCCTGTGTCCCAAATGCCGTTCGGCGCTTGGCGTCGACCGCGCCAGCCCTGCACACAAGCCTGTTGGCCAAGGGCCTGTAAGTTATGACTTTTTCTGACGCCGCTCTGGCCCACCACGACAAGTTTGTTGTGTCGGCGGATGAACTCGCCGATTGCCGGTTGCCGGTTGTTCAACTTGCGCGCGATCGATCGTCTTGGCGATCGACGGTTCCAGGGGTGCCATCCCGCTTTCCCCCGAGCGGCGACTTTGCCGCTTTACCGCGCTTTGACGGCGTCAAACGAAAGGCGCGAACCGGAATCACCCGACCCGTCGAATGCGATTCGAATCGCCGTCACGCTCGTGAAAGAACCCGTTCCCGTAAACGCGTTGAAGCCGATGTTCTTGTCGAATCCCAAAAAGGGCGGGCCGGCGAGGGTCTCTTCGTAGGTTCGGGTGCCCGTCGTCGTTTTCACGGTGATCGTCAGCTTGACGGCGTTCTTAAAATCGATCTTGGTCAAAGATAGGACTTTGTTTGCCCCCCCTTCAGTGAGGTCAACAGCCGGGAATCCGCCGTCTCCAAACGTGTCGTCCGAATCACCATCCCACCAGACCGACCCGACCCCTCGTGATGAGTCGGTCTGATCGTACTTCAATTGCCCGATGTGTCCGAAACACTTCACCGCGCCCGTACCACCGGCGACTCGATTCGCCCGAACGATGCGCCACGCGCCCGGTATACCCGCCACGTTGTTCGCCGCGGTGGAAACCGTCGCGAGGCCCGGGTCGGCGTCAACCGCGCCGACGCCAGCGACTGGGCCGGCAAATTCGTCGATTACGATGTCGCCGCGAACCACCACCGCGGCACCAAGCACCATCGCGGCTCCGATGACTCTTCGCATCACACTTTGCAGCAGCATCAGTGTTTCTCCGGAATGAAACCGTTGGAAGGGGTGGCAATGATTGTCGTCGCCATCTCTGCAAACACCCAGTCGTCGAAATGGTTTCGCGGTGTCGCGATCACTTCTTCGGGAAATGCCCATCGATCCACGAAGAGACTCTGTTCACATTCGACTGCCAGCGAAGCCAGGGCCACCCATTAGCCAACCGCTTTTCCGAATTGATTCTCATACGCCGAGTCAAATCAATGCCCGGACAGGGGACAGCGCCTGCCGTCCTGGAATTGGTATCACTTGTCATGCCGTTTGCCCAGGTGAATCAACCTGTTACCTGCTTACTCCTTAGTCCGTTCAATCCAGCATGACGCTTGACTCGCAAAAATTCTTCGTGGTTTGCGGGAATTGCAGTGTTTTTCGCGTCTTTTTGCCCGATGGCTCATTTTCTGCAGGTTTCGAAAACGGGTTCTCGCCTGCGCGCCGCTGCATAATGACTTTGTGTTCCGGGGAGTTCATGTGTTGAAGCTCGTGTTGAGGTTTTGGAATGTGGCGGCACGTCTGGCGATTGACAGCGAGGCGAGTTTGCGGTTGATGAAGGCGCACCAACCGAGTTCGTCGGGCTGCCGTTGAGCCGGTATCGCTGAATGTGAACTCACACAATCTTCGCAGTTTTCACACACAGTCTCAGTAGGCTCACTCACGCGCGGACACAGGTCCGCGCTTCTTGCCCGCATTTGCTTCCTCCCCTGCTGGTTTTGATGACGATGATGCGTCGACTGCAACCTCTGTTGTTCCTGCTGACAATCACAAGCTTCGCGGCCGCTGGCCCGATTGATTCTTCCCACCGCGATGTGCTGACGCCCAACACAGGTGCGTTTCCGCAGTCCGGCGTGACGCTCGGAGGTACGACATTTATTAACCGCGGCTTGCAGGGTGTGGGTCGGTTCGCCGCCAATGCCATTGACGCGGCGACGGGAGAATCACTCGGGTCGATCTCGGACATGCAGATCACTGACTTTCAGAATCTGGGAGCGGGAAGCTGGAGTGGAACCTTCAACTTTCTGCCGGATCGCGGTTACAACAGTGGTTCGATTTTCTCGAACTACGCCGCTCGGATCAACACGTTCTCGTTCGTATTCACTCCCCAGACCACGTCGGCGGTGACTACGTCGCAGGATCAGATCCAGATGACCTTTCAGGGATCGACTCGTTTCACCTACGACCACGACAACAACCCCCTCACTGCGCCGATCTTCACCACAGGGATGCTGGCGACTGGCAGTCGATCGCTGTACGGCGTGACCGTCCCCTCGACAGCGGGCAATACCACGCAAAGTGACGGGATTGTGAACAATCGGCTGACGATTGATGCGGAAGGGCTGGCACTTGATAACCGATCCGGGAAGGGGGGCTCGGGTTGGGTCAGCGATGAATATGGCGCTTCGATCTATCACTTCAACGCGTCAAAAGAAATTGACGGAGTTCTGAAACTTCCGGCGGCACTGATCCCTTTTAACGGGAATACTCCGACATTCGATGGTGACCAGACGAACGGACGGAGAACGAACCAGGGACTTGAGGGACTGGCCCAATCGCCCGATGGAACGAAACTGTTCGCGTTGATGCAAAGCGCCACAATTCAGGATTCGGGAGCCGGCAATCAAGGACGTTCGAACGATCGCCTGCTGGTTTATGATGTCAAGAACTCCGACTCACCCAGCGACCCGGTCGCGCAGTATGTCATTCAACTGCCACGTGTCGACGACAACGGAGGGACTCCTGCAGTAAATCGAACGGCGGCTCAAAGTTCGATCATCGCCCTCAATGACCACCAGATTCTGATCCTTTCGCGTGATGGAAATGGTCGCGGTGCCTCGGGCGCTCCTGTGTTCAAGTCGATCCTTCTTGCGGATCTCAATGGTGCCACCAATATCGATGGCCTGTTCGACGCGAAGGGGGCTGCCGTCGCCCCCGGCGGGGTTCTCAATCCCTCCGTGACACCGCTTTCCTGGACGGAAGCGCTCAATCTTCTGGGAAAGCTCGACCTCAGTATCACGGAGTTGGAACAATTCGGACTCAACCTCAATACGGCCCCCGGTAACATCAATACGATTTCGGAGAAGTGGGAGGCCTTGTCGCTGGTCTCGGCAGACGACCCACTGGCCCCGAATGACTATTTCCTGTTTGTCGGCAACGACAA
>JAPLOC010000533.1 GCA_026692825.1 Planctomycetota bacterium
CAAACGGGGGAAACGACGTCGAGGTCCTCGAAGATCGACGCGGTGTATTTGTAGTGATGCGCGTCGGACTGTTTCCTCAGGACCAGCCCTCGCGCCATTCCCGCGAACGCGCTGAGATCGCCACCGCGCGCCGCGAAGGCGAGTGCCAAAGGGGCGGCGGCGGCCGGGTCTCCCGACAGTTTGTCGAAAATGGTCGCGAGGGCGGTGGAGCCGTCGGCAGCGATGTCGACCGCGGGAAGATCGGTGATTCGCGCAGCGGTGAGTTTCGCATCACGCGAGGCCATGAACTGCTGGAACTGGCACATCCAGCCAATTCCCTGGAGGAGCAACAGCAACCGGTTGGCCGGCTCCGCCGACTGGCGAAACGCGTAATGCAGCGCGTTGACCGAAGTGACGGTATGAATCCCGAAAATTCCCGGTTGACGCATCATCAATTCGCCGGCGGCGAGATGAACGGCGTCCCAGACCGCGCCCGATTGAGCATTACCAGCCAACAATGACGCGACCGCCTGGTTGGCCGACCGCTGCATGTCACCCGATCGCAGTGTCTCAAGCAGGTCGCGCGTGAAATCCGCATTGCCCGAAGTGGCGGTCCAGTTTCCGGGGAGCTTCGAGAGGCTCTCCGCGACCCGGCGTTGATTCGGCAGGTACGACTGATTCTCAAACGCGAAGTTGTTGACTTCTTTCTGCTTGAAATCAAGCAAAGCCAGAACGAGGGACCGCAGCACCGGCTCGGCGTGCCGCCAGCCGATCGTCTGCAACGTCCGCCAGGCGTTGGCGACAAAAATCGCCTTGTGACCAATGTTGCGATAGTCCCGGGCACCGTACTTCCAGAGTCCTTCGATCACTTCGTGCGCACCGCGCGACCGGACCAACGACACGATCGCCCGATCGGCGCGCGGTTCGTCCCAGGCATCCATTGCGGTATCGAACTCAGTCCACGCCTGTTCGGGAGCAGGAATCGGTCCAACAGGATCCCGCAACACGAAGTCACCCAGTTTGACGTCTTCCGCCTGTGACTGTTTGAACTCGGCAAGCGCCCAGAACAAGGGCAACAACCGGTCGCGGACCGGCGCGTCGAGACTCAATTGATGGGCGGCGTGAATCGCGAAGACGCAATGGAACTTGAACCCGGGAGGTTGCGGATTGACATTGCGGATTCCCGCAAGAAAGACCGCCGCCAGAAACTGCCGATAGGTCACCCCCCGTTTCAATTCCGCGACCGCCATCTCAAAACACTTCTCGGCAGGGGTCTCCTCAATCTTGCGAACCAGCGGCTCAATTTCGGGGGTGAAGCGGACGATCTCGGGCGTCAGCGCCGGCTCGGCGGCGGCCGCCAGGGAGAGCCGGGCCCAGTCGGCCCCGCCACTCAATGCTGTCAATAACCCCGCCCCGGTGAACGAGAGAAAATCACGACGGTTGGCGAGAGACATGTGAGCGCTCCAGTGAAAATGAGGTATCGTGCAACGTCAATATACTCAGTGCGGCGGAAAACGCGACTTTGAGTTCGACCGGCGACATCTGGCCACGGTATCGCGAAGGCAGGTACCAATTGCCGAGCGGGTCAACTCAAAACTTGACCCGGAGACCGACGCCTCTGTTCGCCTGCGGAGGGTTAGCAGAGTATGATCCGCGTTCCACCCCGAATCCAGCCCCTGTTCACCGAGCGAAGCCGACATGCGACTTCTGTTCTCGTTTCTGTCGACCCTGTCGATTGCCTGCGGAATTCTCGCCGCGTCGCCCTGTGCGGCCAAGGATCCGCCGGTGAAGCGTGTCCCCTGGATGACGTCGCGGTTCCAGGGAAGGCCGGAACCGCCAATCCCCTTCCGGGCCGAGCGCGCGTACCCCAAAGTCAGCTTCAAAAGCCCGACCGTGCTGACCAACGCGCCGGGGACAGATCGGTTTTTTGTCGCCGAACAGGCCGGCAAGATCTACTCGATCTCCGCTGACCGGCAGACCGATCAGCGCGACCTGTTTCTCGACGCGGGCGATCTCGTGGAACGTCTGAAAAAGTCCTCCGGCGAGGACATCGAGCTGGAAGCAGTCTACGGCCTCACGTTTCATCCTGACTTCGCCAAGAACCGGTTCTGCTACGTCTGCTATGTGGTGCGTCGCAAAAACCAGGGGACCGTGCAATATCCCGACGGCACGCGAGTCGTGCGATTGACTGTCAGCAAGACCGATCCTCCGGTCTGCGCCCCGGAGAGTGAACTCCCCATCATCTCGTGGCTGCAAGGGGGTCATAACGGTGGCTGCCTGAAGTTCGGACTCGACGGCTGCCTGTACATCTCAGCCGGAGATGGCGGGCCGGCGTTTCCTCCCGATCCGTTCAGCGCCGGGCAGGATGTTTCAAACCTCCTCTCGACCATCATGCGAATCGATGTCGATCACCCCGCACAGGGGAAAAATTACTCGATCCCCGCGGACAACCCGTTTGCCGAGCTGGCCGGCGCGCGCGGCGAGATCTGGGCGTACGGATTGCGGAATCCCTGGAAGATGAGTTTCGACCGCAAGACCGGCGAACTCTGGGTGGGGGATGTTGGCTGGGAGTTGTGGGAGATGGTCTATCGGGTTCAGAAGGCCGACAACTACGGCTGGAGCCTATACGAAGGACCGCAAGCGGTACACGCCGAACGGCCACGCGGCCCCACCCCAATTGTCGCCCCGACAATCTCGATTCCGCATACGGAGGGGGCCTCGGTCACTGGCGGATTCGTGTATCGCGGCAAAAAATTTCCGGAACTTGTCGGGCAATACATCTTCGGCGACTGGGAAACCCGCCGGATCTGGGGAGTGAATTCCAAGGACGCGGAAACTGCGGAACGGCGTGAGGTGGTCGAGCCGACCGTGCGAATCGTCGATTTTTCCGAGGACAACGCGGGCGAGCTGTATCTGCTTGATCACGACTCGGGGACGATTCATGAACTGGTGAAGACCAACGCTCCCTCGACCGAAGCGACGTTTCCTCGCAAGCTCAGCCAGACCGGCCTGTTCCAATCGGTTGACAAGCACGAAATCGCCGCCGGGGTGTTGCCGTTTCAGGTGAACGCACCGCTCTGGTCCGATCACGCGACGGCCGAGCGATTTCTGGGTGTCCCCGGCGATGGCACAATCCGCCTGTTCCCCTCCCCGCAGTCCGTTCCCAATTCCATGTTTCAGCGTGCGACCGATTTCCCGGTCGATACCGTGCTGGTCAAAACCCTGTCGCTGGAACTGGAACCGGGTCAGATCGCGTCCTCTCGGCGGATCGAAACACAAGTTTTGCATTTCGACGGACGGGACTGGCGCGGCTACACCTACGCCTGGAACGACGAGCAAACCGACGCGACTCTGGTCGACGCGCAGGGGGCCAGTCGCATCCTGACGCTTCGCGATCCCAAGGCCCCGGGAGGCAAACGTCAGCAGACGTGGAAGTATCCCTCGCGAACAGACTGCCTGCGATGTCATAACCCGTGGCCCGAATACCTGCTCGGGTTCAACCTTTCGCAACTCAACCGCGACCACACGATCGCCGGCGTCACACAGAATCAACTCACCACATTGCAGGAGTTGGGAATCCTGCAAAACGTCCGCCCCGGGAGTGATCTCACGCAAGGGCAGGCGGTTCCCACTGGAGTCCGCGACCCGGATGAGTATCCTCGGTATGTCGATCCGTACGATCCGTCGGCCGACATCAATCAACGAGCCCGAACGTATCTGCACGTACAATGCGCTCATTGTCACCGCAATGGGGGAGGCGGGTCGGCCTACGTCCATCTCGTTCAAGATCTCCCGCTGTCGGAAACTCGCACCATTGGCGTTCGTCCCGCACAAGGAACGTTCGGAATCCATGACGCCCAGGTCATCGCCCCGGGAGACCCCTATCGGTCCACTCTCTACTTCCGCATGGCGAAGCTGGGTCCGGGCCACATGCCACACATCGGCTCGACCGTCGTCGATCCCAAGGGACTGGAGCTGATTCACGACTGGATCCAGCAGCTTCCCAATCGCCCCGCCGACATTCTCGCGCTCGACAAATTGATTGGCCTGGATGACAAGGTCGCCGTCGCGCGTGAAGCGAAGGACCATCCCGCCAAACTGCGATCCCTCGCGCGGCAGATCGCGCTCGATGCCGGTCGCCAGCGCCCGGAACCGAAGGATGTGGCGGCCGCCGAGCAGCGATTGGTCGACCAAGCCGCCGCCGCTCGCGAAAAACGAGGTGTCGAACGTCCCAAACAGATCCAGGAATTGCTGGCGACGCCCCCCCGGGCGCTGCTGGTGTTTCGCGCTCTGCAACGGGGCGATCTTCCAGAGGCGACCGCCCCACTCGTGGTCGCCGCCGCCCGTCAGAATCCCGACGTCGCCGTCCGCGATCTGTTCGAGACGTTTATCCCCGAGGAACTCCGTATCAAACGGTTGGGCGACGTCGTGCGCGCCGACGAATTGCTCCGATTGAAGGGAGACTCCGCGCGAGGGAAGGCGCTGTTTCACAAGACCACTGGCGTTCAGTGCCGCAATTGCCACAAGATTGGCGACGACGGGACCGAAGTCGGTCCCAATCTGTCGAAAATCGCCGGCAAATACACGAAGGCCAAGATCCTTGAGAACATTCTCGATCCTTCGAAGTCGATCGATCCCCCCTATGTGACGTACGTCGTCGAGACGAAGGCGGGAAAAGTTTTCAGCGGCCTCTTGGTGAAGAAGGACGCCGACGAGATCATTCTCAAGGATGGCGAAAACAAGCAGCATCGAACGGCGACTGCCGACATCGAAACGGTGACCCCGCTGCAGAAGTCGATCATGCCCGA
>JAPLOC010000534.1:0-6426 GCA_026692825.1 Planctomycetota bacterium
CGGGCAACCGGGTTTGCGTGACCGAGTATTCCCCCCGGATTCCCTCAGGGGCGGCCGGCTTGGGATCGAACGTCTCGTGCTGAGACGGGCCACCGGACTGAAAGATGAACACGACTGATTTCGCCCGACCACGCGACGCCGTTTGTGCCTCGGCCCGCAGTCGCAGCAGATCGGACATGCCGGTGCCCACCAGACCTAAACCTCCCAACTGCAACAGTGACCGGCGATCGAACGCGGGATGATCGCCTGGTAGGCAGCCGAGCGGTTGAGATCGCGACCTGATGTGCGCGCTGGGCATGGCTGGGCCGATAAGAGGGTGGGCGACGGTGTCAATGGGATGACATTCAATAAGCCAGCGTATCGCCGATCGAGGGAGGCATCAAGCGGAGTTGATGATGCGGCAAGGGAGAAACGCCCGCGCCAATAGAAACCAGGAGGCGAACGACGGCAGGGGGCTTACGCCGCCCCGCTCGCCTCGGGGGCGAGCAGGCCCAGTCGGACAAGCTTCGCCCTGCATTCGTCCCGTTCGCGGCTGCGGGCGAGGGACACCCAGCTTGGATCCTGCGATTCGAGAAAATCGACTTCGGTCCAGGTGGTGGCGTCGACCGGTCGCGGTCGGGCCACGAGGCGCTGCATTACGCCAACGTCGAGTGCCGAGAGACTCATCGACCGCATTCGATAATCGCCAAACGCCTCCCAGACAACGGGAAAGAGTTTGGCGACGATTTGCTCGCCGATGGTTTGCGCATAGGCCCGGATTTCCTGCTGAGCGTGTTCGTCGCACCGGAGCGCGAGGAAATGCAGCAGGTTGTGGAGGTCGACCTTCCAGTACGCTTCGGTGTAGGTACACAAGGGAAGATCTTTGCGCGCCTGCTCGCGCGCCACACCCGCTTCGAGCCGATCGAGGTAGAGCTTCCGCGCCTGCACGTGGAAGTGATGTTCGTCGGCGGAGAGTTGTTCCCCGATTTCCGGAGGGAGTTCGCCACTGCTCCCCTGACGGTTTTGCGTCGCCTGCGTCCGCCATTCGCCCGGAACGGTCGACTGCATCGAATCAATCGCCACGGAATAGCGAGTGCTGTACTCGTTGACCGAGGCGGTCCGGTGCCGAATCCATTGACGCCAGCAGTCCATGGGGACGCGCACCAGGAACTTCAACTCCGCCATTTCGAACGGAGTGGTGTGCCTGTGTCGGAGTAGATAGCGGATCAGCGTGCGGTCGTCGGAAGTCTTGCGAGTTCCTTCGCCATAGCTGACGCGGGCCGCCTGCACGACGGCCGCGTCGTCTCCCATACAATCGACCAGGCAGACGAACCCGTCGTTCAGGACGGAGAACTTCTTCCAGCGCAGATGGTCGATCTCGGCGGAGTTGCTGGTCAGGCTCAAGATTGTGCTTTAGCCCGCAGCGGTCGCGTCGGCGGCGGGGGCTGCGGAAGCGGGGGCTTCCGGCGCGGGGGCCGCAGGAGGAGCGACCGGCGCGAGAACCTTTTCGAACCCAGGGACTTCAATCGCCATCACGCGGACCAGCGTGTGCCGTTGAATGTGGCCGTTGTGGCGGATGTGCCCCTTACGACGGCGGAACTTGCCGATTTCGAGCTTGCGGGCACGGACTTCGTCGTCCACAACCGTCGCTTCGACGACAGCGCCCGAGATCAGGGGCTGGCCGATCGTGGCGGTGGCTTCAGTGCCGGCGGCGAGAATGCGTTCGAAACGGAGCGCGTCCCCGTCGCGCAGTTCGGCGCGGTAGTCGATATGAACCTTGTCTCCAGCCTGCACTCGGTACTGCCGGCCGCCGTCTTCAATGATCGCGAACATCACAACTCCCTCACTCTTTCCACCCTGGCGACCTGGGCTTGCGCCCGCCAATGGTCGGGAAAGAGGCCGGTGAATCCCGGACAGAACACATCAGGCCAACCCGGTCGCCGGCTTGAACGATTCAAGCCTCGGCAAGCCTGCGGACCGCTAAAGGACCGCAGGGGTGGCGGAAACCCGCAAGTATACTCGACTAGCGCCCCGTTTTCGAGGGTTCCGACAGCGGAAACTTCTGTTCAGTTCCCGTCGCGTCGTAACACTTCATCACCAGGTGTTCCGGACCCGTATCGGTCCGCGAAACCACATGAATGGAACAATTGTTCTCTTCTTCGAACCGAATCAGATCCCGACGCTTCCGATTGTTCAGGAAAGTCGCCACCCGTTCGTTCACTTCCACCGTGATCCGGGACACCTGCTCGCGGTGTGCCGAACTCAGCAGCAGTCGCACCACTTCGATCGCCATACTCTCGGCGGTCTTCACCAGACCGGTTCCGTGACAGCAGGGGCAATCTTCGTAAATGCTCCGCCGCAACGACGGACGAATTCGCTGCCGGGTCATTTCGATCAGCCCAAACGGACTGATTCTAAGCACCTTGGTGCGAGCTCGATCCCGACGGATGCCATCCCGCAGGGCGCGTTCGACCCCCTTGCGGTGCTTCTCATCGCGCATGTCGATGAAGTCGTTGACGATCACCCCGCCCAGATCGCGCAGGCGAATCTGTCGGCAGATTTCCTGGGCCGCCTTGAGGTTGACCTTGTAGGCCGACTCTTCCGCGTCGTCGTCGGCGCGGAAGTTTCCGCTGTTGACGTCGATCGCGACCAGCGCTTCGGTCTGGTCGATGACCAGCGAGCCGCCCCCTTCGAGCGGAACCCGCCGCAGTTGAATGCGGGCGATTTCGTCTTCGATTTTGTAGTGGTGGAACAACGGCTCTTTGCCATCGTACAGCCGAATCCGGTCGGCATGCCGGGGCAGCACCACTTTGAGGAAATCGCGAGCCCGTTCGTACGCTTCAGGCGCGTCGATCCAGACCGTTTCGATTTCCTTGTTGTAGATGTCGCGAATCGTCCGGATGACGACGTCGCTTTCCTCGTAGATCCCCCCGGGGGCCTTGGTCTGCTGGATCTTCTGGACGATTTCTTTCCAGAGCCGCAGCAGGTAGTGCAAGTCGCGCTGCAGATCTTTCTGAGATCTCTCGATGCCCGCGGTCCGGATGATGAACCCGAGTCCCTTGGGGGGCTTGAGCTGTTCGAGCGCCTGGCGGAGTTGCCGACGGATGCCATCGTCGGTGATCTTGCGGCTGACGCCCACCCGACCCAGCCCGGGCATCAAAACCAGGTAGCGACCCGGAATGCTGATATAGGTCGACAGGGTCGGCCCTTTGGTGCCGATCCCCTCTTTGATCACCTGGACCAGAACTTCACTTCCCCGGCGGAAAATCTCCTGAATCGGGGGCTTGTTGCGGACCGAGCGTTCGTTGAACCGCTTTTTGGGACCACGACGTTCTTCGCCTTCGTCGTCACCGTCGGCGTTGGGGATTCCCAAGTGTTTGTAGTATTGGAACTCGACGTCGCTGACGTGGAGGAAACCGTTGCGGCCCACACCAAAGTCGACGAACGCAGCCTGAATGCTGGGTTCGATGTTGACGATGCGGCCTTTGTAGATGTTCCCGACGTAGTTTTCGAGACTGTTGCGCTCGATGTAGAGTTCCTCAAGAACTCCATCTTCGATGATGGCAATCCGGCTCTCTTCGGGCTGGAGAGCATTGACCACCCGGACTGTTCACGAGAGGCCCGCCACCCATGGACGGCCGAACAGTCTCCCCAAGGGGAGTGTTGCGAGCCAGACCGGTGGGCCTGTCCAGACCATTCCCGCGGCGCCCCGCGCGCGTGGTATGGACTGACTGCGGATTGTGTGTTGTGGAACAGTGACCGGGCACTTCTGTGTAAGACCGATGGATTCGGTTGGTTGCGGGAAACGCTGCCGTTACGCCCCCCGCGGGGTTGGAAACAACCGCCCGCTGACATTCCCTCGGAATCTCAACGCGCGCCAGACTAATTCACAAGTTCCGGCGAGAACTTTGACAGCTCTCCCCGAAGGTAGCTTTCCAGATCGCGGGCGACGTCAAACATCTCTGACCGCGAGGCGATTTCTTTCGCCTGGCCGATCGTCATGCTGCGAATCGCCTGCTTCACTTCGAGAATGGCGTTTGGAGAAACGCTTAATTCCCGCAGTCCCATTCCCACCAGCAACGCGGTGAAAAGGGGGTCGGAACTCATTTGTCCGCAAACCGACACCGAATCAGTCGGCAAACCGACGGGTCGGCGGAGGAATATAGGTGGGACACGGCGGGATTCGCCCTGTCAACTGCTAATGTATACTGAATCAGGTCGTTCGTTCCAATGGAGAAAAAATCGACCTCGCGCGAGAATTCCTCGGCCAGAATCGCCGCCGAGGGGACTTCGACCATCATTCCGACCTTCAGTCGGGGGTTGTGTTCGATCCCTTCCTCCTGCAAATCCTCGCTCACATCAGCCAGTATCCACTTCGCCTGCCTCAGCTCCAACAGCGTTGAAACCAGCGGAAACATCACCCGCACATCCCCAACGGCAGCAGCCCGCAAAATCGCTCGCAACTGCTTTTTGAACATCGGCAGGTTCTGCAACGTCAGCCGCAGGCTGCGCAGGCCCAGCGTGGGATTGGGCGAGGCCTCGATCACCTGCTGCATCGATTGCGGAAACTTCTCGGCACCCAAATCCAGTGTACGAATCACCACAGGGCAGCCGGGGAAATTCCTCAAAACCCGCGTGTACGCCTCGTAATGCTGCTCTTCGGTCGGCTCCAGTCCCCCTTCGAGGTACAGGAATTCCGTCCGATAAAGGCCGATTCCCGCCGCCCCGCACTGCACGCAATGTTCGACTTCGCTCGGAAATTCGATGTTGCCGAACAGCTTGACCTCGACCCCGTCCCGGGTCTCGGCCTTCAGCGGACCGAGCGATTTCAACCGAATCGCGGTGCTGCTCTGCCGAAATTGGGCGACTTTGTAACGCTGCAACGTGTCTTCATCGGGGTCGATGATCACCAAACCGTCGTGACCATCGATGATGATCGTGTCACCGCCCGAAACATCCGACAGGAATGACCCGACCCCCACCACTGCGGGAAGTCCCAGTGCCCCGGCCAGAATCGCGGTGTGGCTGCTTTTTCCGCCGACTTCTGTTGAAAAACCGAGTACGAACTGTTTGTCGAGATTCGCCGTTTCGCTGGGGGTCAGGTTGTGCGCCAGCACAATCACCGGCGATGTGAGCTGCGCCAATTCTTCGCGACGCTCGCCCAGAAGGTGCCGCAAGATGCGTTTTTCGAGGTCGAACAGGTCGTTCGCCCGCTCCGCGAAGTAGCGGTCACCGAGGCTTTGAAGAGTGCGAGCATGCTGCCTCAGCACCTTGCTCGACGCATATTCGGGAGTGTAGAAGTTCTCGCGGATCAGCAGTTCGATTTCGCCCGAAAGTTTCGGATCCTGGGCGAGTTGGCGGTGGGCGGCGAAGATCGCACCGTACTGTTTTCCCAGCCGGGCCGAGGCGAGTTCCTCGTGGAGGCCGATCTCCTCAACAGAGGCTGCGAGGGCCCCCTGGAAGCGGTGGATTTCGCTTTCGACAATATCAACTGCCACCAGCTTCTGCGGGATCCGAAATCCCTCAGAACCAAACACCAGCGCCGGGCCAATCGCCACGCCGGGGGAAACTGCGATACCTCGGCGAATTTCCATCAGTTAATCGACCAAAACCCGGTCGGCGGAGACCCCGTCGATGGTAAAATTCCGGTCGAACAGCGCCCCGACCGCATCCAGGGCGGCCTGGGCGTCGTCACCGGTCGCTTCGAGGCGCAGGCGGGTGCCATGCTCGGCGGCCAGAGTCATCAAATCGAGCATGCTCTTGCCGTCGACGACACGGTCGCCCTTGTGGATTGCCAGCTTGGCGCGAAACCCCTGCGCCGTTTGCACGATCTGCACCGAAGGAGACAGGTGCAGTCCGTTTTTCAGCTCGACAACCACATCTTTGGAACAGGTCTGCTTTTCGTTCATGGCAAACCACTAGAGCTGGTTGTTATCCG
Source organism: Planctomycetota bacterium (assembly GCA_026692825.1). Classification (GTDB taxonomy): domain Bacteria; phylum Planctomycetota; class Planctomycetia; order Planctomycetales; family Planctomycetaceae; genus UBA10511. The sequence goes on from JAPLOC010000534.1 coordinate 5,918, forward strand.
CTTCCTCCAGCAAATCGATCACCGCCTGGGCCGAGACCGCCTGTTGCAGAAAGTTGCAGAAATTGTCGTTCCGCAAGTGCCGCGAGATGTTCTCCAGCGCGCGCAGGTGGTCCCCCGGACGTTCCGGCGGGGAGACCAAAAGGAACAGAATGTGAACGTCTTCGCCATCCAGGCTGGCGAATTCGACCCCGTTCCGCGAGATGGCGACGGTCGCCACCAGTCGGTCAACCGACGGATGCTTCGTGTGCGGAACCGCCACACCACGGCCGATTCCGGTCGATCCGAGCTCTTCGCGCTTCAGGATCGCGCTGATGATGCTCTCTTGGTCGGCACCGGGAATCCCCCCGTGCTGACACAGGCTCTCTACCATGGCGCGAATAGCCTGCTCTTTCGTTTCCACCTTCAGATCGGTGAGAATCGATTCGCGAACCACGAACTCAGACAACTTCATGACTACGGAACTCCTCGGATGCAGGTCGCTCACTCGCCAGCCAATTCGTTTAACGGAC
>JAPLOC010000534.1:6436-14429 GCA_026692825.1 Planctomycetota bacterium
TCTTCTCTTTGTACTTCTTGATCTGCTGCTCCATCTTGTGCAGCGCGACGTCGAACGTCGGAATCACCAACTCCCCCACGTCGAACGCCACAAAATTGTGCTTGTGTTCCGCGTCGACCAGAATTTCCACCCGAACCCGGTCTTTTTCATGGGAGACCGTCACGCTGATCGCCGTCACCCGTTCGAAGTACGTCAGCAGCTTTTCCGATTTCCGGGTAATGTGTTCCTGCTGACCATTGTCCAAATGTCCGTGCTTGCACGAGATCGCCACCTGCACGTCGCCAAACTCCTCTATCGCCTTGACCGGCGCTATGGGTTCATGGTTCCAACTGTCGCTGACCTCGCCAGAGTGACCGGAATCATTTCCGACGACTCCACGTGGGAACGGGTGCTCCCCGTTCAGCGCAAGTGTAGTCCAACGTCCAACCCAATGCCAGCCACCGGTTTTGGTACGAACATCGCGGCGAGACAAGAATCGAACGGACTGTCGTTGGGAACGCTTTGACTGTCCCGTGTTTTCTCAAACCACGAGATTTATCTCGGGCAGGCACTGACGCCCGCGCGGCCGACCCCCTTTGGTCGCTGAGCATGGCCCCCTCCTGGAATTCCAGTCGGTGGACGATCTTTTGCCCCCCCTCCGCAAGCCCCCAGTCCTCCCCAGCCATCCTAGTCAAACCAGTCAATTCCGGTTGGTTATTCCAGTCGTCGCGAATTCACCTGGCGATGTTGAGACGCGCCGGCGGTAACGGTCATGCCGGCGGGGGGATTGGTCCGATGAAAACCGTCGAATGCCGGCTGAAGCGCTCCCTGAGGAGTGCCACTTGGAAATTCTGCCGCTCTCGTCGCGAATCGGTCCTTCCGAGTTCACCACCATGCGCGTCCTGGTCACCGGCGGAACGTTGTTCTTCTCACGCATGCTCGTGCAGGGCTTCGCCCGCCACGGCGCGCAGGTCACCGTCGCCGACAGTCGACTTGTGTCCACAGGGAAGATGTCTCGCTTTACAAGTCGCCGGCTCCACACGCCGGTTCTGGCCCACGACCCTCAGGGGTACGTCCAGTCGCTCCTCGCCGAGTTGCGGCGGGATCGGTACGACCTGATCGCGCCGACCTTTGAAGAGTCGTTGCTGCTGGCGGAATATGGCGGGCAATTGCGGGAATGGACGCAATTGTTGCTCCCTTCGCACGAGACCATGATGTCGGTGCATCACAAACCATCGCTGTACCGATTGTGTGATGAATTGGCGATCCCCGCCCCCACTTCGGTCGCCCCGCGGACCCCAGCCGAGCTGGAACAGTCGATTCCCGGCTTGCGGTTTCCGGTGATTCTAAAACTCCCTGCGGGGAACAACTCCCTGGGGCTGACTCACGCCGGAAACGCGAATGAACTACTGACGCGGTTCTCGCAACTGTCGGCTCAAGCCGAACGATGGGGAGCCGAGATTCCCCTGGTTCAGGAAACAATCGACGGCGACCCGGTGTACACGCTGATGTACTGTCACCAGGGGCGCAAACTGGGTGAACTGCTGTACCGACCATTACGGACGTTTCCGGCCCGCCAGGGTACGTCGGCCCACCGCATCGCGATCGAACATCCCGAGATCGCGGCGAGCAGCGAGAAACTGGCCGCCGCCACGGGGTGGACCGGGTTTTTGGGACTCGACTTTCTGGTCGATCGCCAGACGGGAATTCCCTACCTGATCGACGCGAACCCCCGGCCCAATCCCGGGATCACGCTGGGGGAACTGTCGGGAATTGACTGGACGCGATTTCAGATCGACTTGCTTGAGGGGAAAGTACCGACCCCCACCGCTTCACGGACTGGTGCCCGTGACCGTTCGTGGCTGTTGGATTTCGCCTGGCTGTTTGATGACCAGAAGTTGGACTGGCGATGGCCGACGCGATTCGTCGGCCGGCTGCGCGAATTGAACGCGATGCGCCCGCTGTTGACACCGTGGAAGGGAATCCTCAAACGCGACTGGCCCGCAGACCTGGGCCTGTGGTGGCAGTTGGCCGGGGCGACGTGCGAGTCTCTGCTCACAGGAGAAGGGCACGGCTACGCTTTGTTGCGGGACTCGAATTACGCCGTCCCAGTCACGTCGATTCCCCCGGCGACAACCGGAATCCGCCGGGCGCAGATTCGGATCGACCAGGGACGCGACACGATTCCAATGCCGCACCAGCCTGCGATGACTCCCCACCACGCACAAGACGCGGCGTGAAGTGGGGCGGGGTTCGCGCGAGGAACGGAAATTGCGTCCAAAACGCGTGGATTGAGCCATCGTGCCCTTGTTACGGAACGACCGGCTGGTATTCCACCCCCTCCGCGTCCCCCGATTCACGAGGTGCCAGGAGCAGTAACGGCGAATCGCTGATTTCGAGAACGCCGCGCAGCGCGTGGGCGAAAACGAGCCGGGGGCCGCCCGCGCTAGAAACCAGCCGGCGATTGGCGAAATCTCGGGCATAGTCTTCGACGGCGTGCAGCACCTTGTCCTCTCCCGCCAGCCAGGCGGGGGCGACCGCGCGGTCGAACAGTGTGGGGGCCCAACGTTCGCGCACAATGGTCGCAAACCCGGCTTTTCGCGTTCCCAGAACCGCTTCGACCTGTCGTAAAATATCTCCGCGATGCTCTTCCCAAAACGCCTGGAGTTCTTCGACCATCGCCTGTCGCAGCGCCTCACGGGTTTCCCGTTCGAGAAACTCGACATGTTGTCGGTCCGCGATACCGCCAAAACCCATCCGCGTGCGGAACCAGTCGCGCATGTCCTTGCGTTTGTTGTTGACCCCGCCGAGAGCGATTCGCCAAATTCCCCCGGCGACCCCTCCCACACCGATCTCGCTCCACGCCCGTTCCGACAGACGGGCGATCAGATTCTCTTCCAGCGGTGCCAGGTCGGTTCGCAGCTCATCCAGCGCCCCCAACACCAGCTCGCGATCGTCATCGCTGAGATGGGTGAACAGTTCCCGCACCTCCCGCAGCAGATTTTCAGTCAGCCCGGGAATGATCTCTTTTTCGACCGAGGGCCACAGCGCGTCCCGCGCCCGCATTGCCTCTTCCCGCGGAGCTTCGGGACTGATCACCAGACGCAACGACTGTTCCAGCCCCATCGTCGCGGGCGCGCCACTCAAGATCGCCCCATGATCCAGTGTAGCGAACATCTCCGCCGACACCGAAAACTCGATGGCCACGAGGCCATCCGCCTCTTCTCCAACAGCGGTCACACGACCCACAATCTGTGCCGCTCCATCCGGACGTGCCCGATGCACCAAGTGCCCCGGGGCGACACCCAGTGTGACAGGAACAAGAGCGGTCAGCTTGCGGGGCGTACCCCATTCCCCAACGCCGGCCAATTCCTGGACCGACGCCCCCGCGTGTCTCGCCGCTGGGGTGCGAGATCCCCAGGCAGCCGCTCCGACGGCGCAAATCAACGTCAATCCGCCGGCGAATCCCCGGGCCAGACGCTGCCAGCGATACGACCGGTTCCACATGGTGCAGGACTCTCGGAAACTCTCCGCGTGACGGCACCGATGACAAATCGGCTCTCACGAAGATAAAGACGCTCGTTCCCGTTCTTTTTTGGCAAGGTGGGACAAACTTCCACGTTTTTAGTCTGACCGGAGTTCCCCGGCGTTGCAAGGGGGAGTTCGGCCAGGACTATTTTTCGTTCAGTTTCACCACCCCGTTCCAGTCGGCGGGGGCGACGCGGTTGTGCTGGGTGATGTGCATTGCCAGAAAATCCTGCGCTTCATCTTCTGCCGGCAGAGCCCGTAGCGCCGTGTAGGCGGCGTCCCACCGCCCCGCGATGAACAGGTCGACCGCCTGCTCATACGCCGCCAGATGAGCGGCGTTGAGGTCCGAACCTGCTCCTTCCGCCGGCAGCAGTTCGCTCACCAGTGTGGGCGTTTCCAATCCGAACGGCTGCACGCGGGCCAGTCGCCGCAGCCTCCCCTGGGTGGCGGGGAGTTTGTCTTTCACAACGCGCGACAGCGCCTCATCCACAATGATCGGCACACGCAACGGTCGCACCATCCCTTCCAGCCGACTCGCCAGATTCGCCACCGGACCAAACGCGGTGAACACAAAATGTTCCCCCGTTCCGATCCGGCCGGCGACCGCGTTGCCATGCGCGATTCCGATCCCGATGCGAAAGTTCGCCAGCGGGTGACCCGGTGTGTTCGCGACCAAGGCAAACTCCCGACGGATATCCAACGCCGCCCGGCACGCCTGGAGAGGATCGTCGTCCGCAGCCACCGGCCAGCCCCAGAAACCCATCGCGGCGTCCCCCTGAAAATCGCCAATCACCCCGCCATGCCGGGAGATACACGACGTCATTAAACCGAGCGCCTGACTGACGCGCTCCAGCAGCCCCGTCAGATCATCGCGGGCGGACTCGGCGTGTCGACTGAAACCCCGGAGGTCGCAAAACATCACCGTCACCTGACATTCGCGCGGGATCAGCAGGTCAGGATCAAAGTCCTCGCCAATGGCGGCGAGTACCGAAGGGGGCAGAAACTGCCGCAGTCCCGCCTGGCGATATTCGAGCGCCCGCAACCTCCTGACGGCTCCAACAATCTCGGCGACCAGCTCCGCGAATTTCACATCGGCGCGCAGCGCTCCGCCGTCGGCGACTCCTGAACCAGCCGACACGGGTTCAAACAGCCCCGCGAGGTACAGTCCCATCGTTTCCCCGGGCGTTCCCTCAATCGGCGTGCAGATCGCCCAGTCAAACTCCAGAGTCGCGGTGAAGTCATCCGAGGGACGATCCCGCTCCCAGACGTGGAGGACACTCTGTTTGCGATCGCACAGCGCGACCTGCACGAGCCGATGGCTGATGTGAATCTCCCCCGCCGTTTCGCGACGCCGACTCCATTGCAACAGCCTCGGTCGCCCGGCGGCATCAACCGTCACCAGCCCAGCCATTTCCGCCCGGGTGACTCCCGCCAGCAGCAGGTTCACCAGCCGGGTCTGGCGTTCCATTTCGCTTTGCGCTCCCCGAATCAGATCGGGCAGCCGACTGAGAACATCAATGCGTCGGTCGGCGTCCCGGTAGCGGACCTGCGCGAGAGACTCGGCACTGAACGTGAACTCCTCCATCGGCCGAGAGGAAGGAGACGACCCCAATTCTGGTTGCGTCGACCCGACGGTGAAAATCGTCCCACCGAGAACGAAATGTTCCCCCACACCCACCAGGCAGTCGGTCACGTCACTGCCTGCGAAGAACACCGCGTTGCTCGCTTCCGGAAGGCGTTTCACCGACAGTTGATGCCCCTGGACCACCGCGTCGACATGCCGGCGGGAAATCTGCCGATCTCCGTCGACGACCACGTCACACAACGGGTCGCGACCAATGCGCCAGGTTCGACCGGGGGTCAGAACAACCCGCCGCTCTCCTCCGCCGGGGCGCTCGATAATCAGTTCCAGGTCGGTACTCATCGCGACGGCACCAGCCCGTTGGCCTGAGTGAAATGAATCGCCTGCAGATCGGTCTCTGGAAGGTCCGCTTCCACCAGCTTGAGCAGCGCCGACTCGGCGTAAAACAGCGGAAAGTAGGATCCGAACAGCAATTGCCCGGTTCCCACGCGTTCTGCAAATCGAGCGACGCCGGCCACTCCTTCCACCATCGCGAAATCGAACCAGACCCGTCCCGACCGGGCCAGGGGCAGCACGATCTCGTCCGGCACCCCCGCCTGCATGTTCAAGATCTGCAACTTCAGCGTGGGAATCTTCGCCACCAATCCCGGCAAGGCCGTCAATTCAACTGCCGACAGCTTCACCAATGGATGTTGTGTCCGCTCGTCTTCAATCTTCATCACGACTTGCGCGAACAGGTTGCGGTCCGCGACCGCTTTCAGAAGCGCTGCCAGTTCGGGATCATCCAATGGATATCCATGCGCTCCAGGAAACAGTCGCACGCCCGGCATCGCATGCAGTTCCACACACCGTCGCAGGTCTTCCCTCCAGTCCGGAGACTTCGGATTGATCACTCCGAACGGAATAAGCCGCGTTCCTGCATTCCCCTCATTGGCGACGGCACACTCCCGCGCCAATCTCTGGTTCACCGCCGCCAGATCTTTGTGGAAGATCCCTTCGAACAGACTGACCCACGCCACCGTGATTTTGTTTCGCGACAGCCGGGTCTGGATCGCGCGGGTTCCCTCCCACGGGAGAAACCGGAACGGCCAGGCCCCCAGAAAAACACTGGTATCGGTGATCATGGACGCATCCCTTTCGATTCCAGAATCGGACGCAACAATCGCCGCAGGTTGTCTCGCAGAATCATCCGCCGTTCGAATTCCTCAATCTCGGCTCCCCGCACTTTCGCCAGTTGCGAAGCGTAACTTCGGCCGGGGACATCGCTGCCAAAGATCACGCGCTCGACCCCGAGTTCACGAACCGCCATCTCGACGCAACCAGTGGTCGGGTCGAATCCACCCGTTTCCACAACCACATTGGGACTGTGCCGTAGGGTTTGCAGGCCGAGCTGCCAATCTCCCCCCGAGTGACCACAGACGAACTGTGCCTTCGGATGCCGGGCCGCCAGCTCGGCGAGATCCGCCGAGGTCGATTCGCCCGGCAGGTTCCCCGTGGTCTTATACCAGGTGTGCTGCATGATGGGGGCGTGGAGTTCGGCGGCGCGCTCCACCAGCGGGTCGAGCAGTCGGGACGAACAGCGAACCGCGACCCAGAGTTTGACCCCCACCATCGGCCCCTGCGCGACGCAGCGCTCGAGTTCCGCCAGACTCGCTTCGGTATGTTTCGGATTCAGGTACACCAGTCCCAATGCCTGATCGTGGTGATGGGCCAGCGCTTCGAGGCATTCGTCATTCTGTTTGCGGAGGTCCTCGGGGTTGGGGTCGTAGTGGAAATTCAAACCCATGCAGACGCATTGCCGTTCGATTCCCATCCGCTCGGCGATTGCCATCAGCCGAGCCATTCGCTCGGTGGCGGTGGAACCGGGAAGCCCGGTGAGATGGCCGTGAATGTCCCCGATCATGGTGGTGTGCTGGCCGGGGGAAAGGGTGAGGACGGCGGCAGGAGGCGGATTGGCCGAATGAAACAGGGACAATGTTACCGGGAGTCGCAGGATTTGTGCGACTCGATACGGTCGAGATTCCTGTTGAAACACCCAGTGGTAACTGTTAAAAATCAAACTGAGTCGATTTCCACATCATTTTCCGATTCCGATTTTGCTGTCTTTCCCGTCACCCGAGTTCTATTGGAGACTTTTCACGATGTTGAAGTTCTGTTTTCGAGTCACGGCTTTTTCGCTGCTGGTTTTGTCGGTTGGTGGAGTCAGCTCCGCTGGCGTGATTCCCACGCGAGCCATCCTGAATGGCGCTTCGGAATCTCCCGCCAATGCGTCGCCCGGTACGGGGATCGCCGATGTCGATTTTGACACCACCGCCCACACGATGCATGTCCATGTAACATTCTCAGGCTTGTTGGGGGGGGTGACAGCGGCGCATATTCACGCTGCGACAGCGTCTCCCTTCACCGGAACCGCATCAGTCGCCACCCAGACACCGTCATTCGTCGGATTTCCTTCCGGGGTAACCAGCGGCAGCTACGACCACACGTTCGATCTGACGCTCGCCTCCACCTATCGCGCCGGCTTCATCACTGCCAACGGGGGCAGTATCGCCAATTCCGAGGCGGCGCTGTTGTCCGCCGCTACGCACAACACCGCGTATCTGAACCTCCACACGAACGTCGTTCCCAGCGGCGAAATCCGGGGCTTTCTGACGGTTGTTCCAGAGCCGAGCAGCTTTGTTCTGGGAGGCTTCGGCTTGGTGGCCGTGGGTTTCTGGACCCGTCGCAATCGTCGTAAGGTCGCCTGAGTCATCGATCCGACAGGCTCAAGCCCAATCCCGGACAACAACACCAGCCCGGCCGAGGCGGCTGCTCAAGCGCGGTTCGTCCGCGGAAGGTTGTGGGTCGCCGGCTGCGGCTTGATCGTGCCACTGATCGGCTTTTTCTGCGCGCCCTATGCGGAAC
>JAPLOC010000534.1:14481-15081 GCA_026692825.1 Planctomycetota bacterium
GCTCTCGGCTCGCGCTGGGAATCCCCTGTCCGGGCTGCGGTTTGACACGTGGAGTTTCGGCGGCGGTCCGATGGCATTGGGCCGCCGCCACTTCATTTCACCCTCTCGCGGTCCCAGTGGCAATGGCATTCACCGCAATCGGGGTGACAGCGCTGGTTGAACTCGCGCGGGGTCGCCGTTATCCGTGGTATCGTCGCTTTCTCACCGGGCGCTGGCTGTGGGGGCTGTTTGTACTGCTGCTGTTGATTCACGCTTTGCGAATGCTGGCCTGGAGTCGGGACGGGACTCTGGAACCGGACGATTGGCGGCGGGGCGGGTTGAATCAGGCCGACTCTCGTACGACCACGCGCATTCCCACAACCTCCACGACCACGATATCCCGGCCTGGGGGAATGTACGCCCCTTCGCTGACGACGTCGACGTAATCGTCGCCAATCTGCGCACGCCCCGCCGGCCGCAAGACCGTGACCGATTTTCCCTTTTTGCCGACGAGCGCCGCGTCCCGCTCCAATGCCGGGTTCGGTTGGTCGCCTGCCAGTTCCGGTCGCAACTTCGGCCCCACTTCATCCGGATCGAACCCTGGCGGGGTAAGAATCATTC
>JAPLOC010000534.1:15124-17105 GCA_026692825.1 Planctomycetota bacterium
TCATTCGATTGAGAAACGGGATGCTCGGTAGATACCGTCCAACGACAGCGGCCAGAGCCACAACTCCCGCGAACGCCCCCGCAATCGTTCCGACCGAACCCGCGAAGCCCCGCATCGCACCCGTCGTGTAGGGGATGACCGTCGTCTGCATCGCCAGCACCAGCGACGCCAGGCAAAGCCCGATCCCCGCGACCCCAAACACGCCAAACCCGGGGACGACAAACAGCTCCATCATCAGACAGCCGATCCCCAGAACGAACAACACCACCTCCAGCCAGCCCGCCGTCCCCCCCAGGAACCGACTCCAGAAAAACAACCCGATGCAAATCGTCGCGAAGATTCCAAACACGCCAATCGGGTAATGCGATTCAAAGTAGATCGCCACGAACGACAGGAACAACAGAAAACCCGTCATCGCGGGACGGTTCAGCGTGAAGACCAGTGAATCGACCCAGGTACGTCCCGAAATCTCAACCTGCTCGTTCGCCGGGATTCCAAGTCGCGCTTTGAGTTCATCAAAATCCTGTGTGGGAGCCTCAGCGAGCAGCAGTTCATTCGCCCGCGCTCCGGTCACCGTCAGCACACGCTCCCCTTCACACTCGGCGACCGGCGCGCCGCGGTCCCATTCTCCATTGGCGGCGAACAGTTCGGCGTCGGACAGGTACCAGACTTTGCCGTTCTGTTTGTTGGTCACGCGAAAGACCTGCAGATCCTTGTCCGCCATCGCGGCCGCCAGCGATTTCGGGCGTCCCTTGGACTCGGCCAACCGGACCAGCTCGTTCACCACGGTGGGTACCAGGGTATCGCTGTTTCCCAACAACCGACCTTCGTCATCAATCAGGGCAGGCTGCGCTCCGCCGAGCTGCGAGTCGCCCCGCATGTGGATGGCGTCGCAACCCATCGCAAGGAGCGCCGCGCCACCGGTCGCTCCGCGGGGGATCCAACCGACCGCCTGCACCTTGCTCCGTTTCAATTCGGAAATGGTGGCGGCGAGTTCCAGGCAAGGCTGCATGCCCCCTTTCGGCGAGTCGATTTCAAACACAATCATGTTCCGATCCGCCGCGATCGCCCGGGAAATCTGACGTTGAACGAAGAGCTGCAACTGCTCGTCGATCGGACCATCAATCCGGATGACAATTGCCCGAGGGGATTCGCCTGTCGTCTCCGTTTCGCGCATCGCCTCGCGCGGGAGTGAGTAGAGATCCGTCACTTCCGCCCGACTGGTCGCCGAATTGGTCGCGAGAAACTTGAAATTTCGGCAACGTTCCCCCGAGAACACCCCGACCGCCCCAACCTCTTTGATCGTGCGAACCTCAGGAATCAGCACCCCCGACCGCTGTAATTCATCCAGTTCGGTTCGCGAGACAATCTTCGACTCCCGTTCACCCCGTCCGTTCGCCCCCTTGTCGATCTGGACCCACAACAACTCCCGTTGCCGATCGATCATGCCTAGAACCAGAGCTTCGTTAATCGCGCGGTTGTGGCGACGATTGGCCAGGTTGAGGACAAACGCCTGTTCATCGGGATCGAGGGATTTTCCCAGGCTGATGTCTCCCAGATTGGCATCGGGGGCGAGAACGATCTCCTGGCACGCCAGCGCGAGGACCGTATGAAAGCCGGTGACCGATTTGGGCACCCAGGCGACTGTCTTGAGACCGGGCAGGTCGGTGGACAGGAACTTCGCCATTCCCCGGATCTGGTGAAACGGGCTGGATCCGGGAGGGACTTCGATCACCAGCACGCCCCGCCGACCCTCTTGTTGCGCTCGACTCTGTAGCGCCAGCGCGGCCCGACTCACTTTGCCGAACGCGACATCGTCGAGCGTTCCGGGGAGCGTCAGAAACTGGCCAATCGGTCCCTGGGGCTGAGGCTTCTCCGCCGCCGGGGCGTCATCCGCAGCGTACGAGAGACGCGGTGCGACGAACGATAGAACGACGCAAATCGCCGACAGGAGCCAGAGAATGCGGGAAAATCGCCGGGA
>JAPLOC010000535.1:0-2760 GCA_026692825.1 Planctomycetota bacterium
GTGCGAATCGTCGACCGTTTCCTGACGGGCGCGGCTCTGCGTCAATTCGGTTTGTCGTCCTCTGGCGGAAGTGGATACTCACTCAACGCCAACCCGCTGCCCGGCAATTGTTGCAGCCGTTGCCACGCGCGAGTCACGCGATCTTCCCGGGCGGCGACATCTTCGGGGTCCATATTCCGTTTATCAAACGGTCCCTCAATAACCACCGGCGCGAATTTCGGATCACAAATGAACTGGGCCTGGACCGGGTTACAGCGCAAATGCCGTTCGGGGGCAGACAGAAGATCGCGGGCCGGCACTTCGCCCAGAACAAACCGCAGGTACAGGTCGCTATCGGTGATTTCGGGGACTTCCCCGCCGCACACTTCGCACAAATACCCCTGATCGCAGCGTGCCACCGTGAGTCATCCTGGAGAGAGCCGGTAAAGTCGCGACCGCGCCGGCGAAATCACCGGCGCGGTCGAGGGTCTGAGAGAGCGGTCGGACTAGAGGTAGTCGTTGATAATGTTCTCAAGCAGCTCTTGTCGGCCGCTGGAGTTCGGGGCAGCGTTCCCCTTGTCGAGCATGTATTTCTCAAGATCGACGAACGAGACCGACCCGTCTTCGATCTTTTTGCCGATCCCATCGTCAAAACTCGCATAGCGTTTCTTGACGATGTCTTCAAGAACTTTGTCTTTGCGGATGGCGGCGGCGATCTTTGTTCCGCGGGCGAATGCATCCATCCCGCCGATGTGGGCGTAGAACAGATCGATCGGCTCGAAACTCTCGCGACGGACCTTGGCGTCGAAGTTCACCCCGCCTGGAGCCAAGCCCCCCTGCTTCAGAATGACCAACATGCACTGCGTCGTCAGATAGATGTCGGTCGGGAACTGGTCGGTGTCCCAGCCAAGCAACAGGTCGCCCGTGTTGGCATCGATGCTGCCGAGCGCCCCCTGAATCCGCGAATACTCCAACTCGTGCATCATCGTATGGCCAGCGAGCGTGGCGTGATTTGTTTCGATGTTGAGCTTCACCTTGTCCTGCAGGCCATAGCTGCGCAGGAAGTTGAGGCAGGCGGCCGCGTCGAAATCGTACTGGTGCTTTGTCGGCTCTTTGGGTTTGGGTTCGAAGAGGAACTGGCCTTTGAAGCCGATCGCTTTCGCGTAGTCGGCGGCCATGTGCATGAACCGGGCGAGATGATCGATTTCACGCTTCATGTCAGTGTTGTAGAGGTTCATGTACCCCTCTCGACCACCCCAGAAGACGTAGTTTTCTCCCCCCAGCGCGTGGGTCACTTCAATCGCCTTTTTCACCTGGGCGGCGGAGTAAGCGAAGACGTCGGCATTGCACGAGGTCGCCGCCCCGTGCATGAACCGGGGATTCGAAAACAGATTCGCCGTCCCCCACAGCAGCTTCACCCCGGTTCGCTCCTGTGCCGACTTGAGCGCCTTGGCGACGGCATCCAGGTTGCGGTTCGCTTCGGCGAGCGTCGCGCCTTCGGGGGCGACGTCGCGATCGTGGAAGCAATAAAAGGGGGCACCCAGCTTGTGGATGAACTCGAACGCCGCGTCGACCCGCTTGACCGCGTTGTCGACGGATTCGCTTCCGTCGTCCCAGGGGCGCTGCAACGTGCCCGGCCCGAATGGATCGCTTCCCGTGCCCCGAAACGTGTGCCAGTAACAGACGCTAAACCGCAGCAGATCGCGGAGCGATTTCCCTTCGACGACTTCGGTGGCGTTGTAGTGCTTGAACGCCAGCGGGTTCTTGCTTTTGGGGCCTTCGAAGGGGATGACCGGAATGCCGGGAAAGTGTTCTGCCATGGTTGCTGCGCGAGTGCGTACGAACGGATGAATGTCGGAGTGGAATGGAACCGGTCGGCGAGGCGGCCGCCGACCGGGAGTGTAGCAAACGACGGCGAGATGCGGCCAGTCCCCCCCTCGCGCGAGCAACCGATTCGCACGCTGGAAACTCGACTTCGCAGCTTCTGCCTCGGTGTGGAATTGAAACTACGCGGTCAGGCCGGATCGTTTCTTCCATTTTCGGACAAATGCAAGTCCGCCAATCGAGGTGAGCGCGAGGACGATCGAACTGGGTTCGGGGGCTCCCGGCGCGCTCTGGAGGAACGAGAATTCAACGTCAGCACCGGCTTCAGCACCGGTCGCGAGCCGACCGTCGAAAAACACCTCAATTCCAATGACACTCGTATAATTCCCGCTCCCAAGAAAATCGAGGTAGGAAATTGTTTTCGTCACGGACGTCGTTGGCTGGAGCAATTCGCTGTAAGACAAATGTCCGGAAGTTGTGTTCAGGGTGACCGTCATGAGCGGACCGTTCCCCCCCTGTGTCGCGACGGTGAATTTGCGAAATGTCAGGAAGTTTGTCCCCTGAAACAGGTCGGTTGGAGCGAAACCGGGGGAACTGAACGAATTCCCCGCGACGGGGTGGCTCGGAGTATTCTGAGTGGGGGCGGCCGCCGTTCCGTCCCAGCGAAAGATCCCGACTCCACGATCGGTCGTGCCACTTTGGTCAAACACTCCCGCGTTGCCTCCCTCGCCAGCGGCGACGTAATGGCCAAATGTGGTCCCCCCCGAGGCCTTGAATGCCCACTGATCGCGAGCTCCGCCAATCGCGTTGGAGAGTCCCCCAACGTTACTTGTGGCGTGGACGTTGTTGCCCGTGCCCGCGACGGCACCACTTCCTTGAACGGGGTCGTTGAAATCATCGATGATCACGATGCCCGAATGGGCGGGTGAACAGACAGCCAACAGAAACAGGGCTGAC
>JAPLOC010000535.1:2812-10472 GCA_026692825.1 Planctomycetota bacterium
CGAAGGGAAAGTCATAGCGTACTCCTTAGGAAATCAAAGGTTGCGAAAAAAAAAGCCGACGTGTGGGAACCCCTTTTGAGGCGTTTCCACACGTCGGCTTACTCTTTATCAAGCTTCCCAGGGGCCAAATCACTGGTCCGGGCTGCTGGCTAATTAGTCATCCGAAGGCTTCGAACTGACAAGTTCATCGCGCGGGACAAAACGAGCGGCGTTTTGACCACTCCCGCCATCATAGCGCAGTGCGGCAGGAAAGCAAGGTCGATTCGCGCCACTGGGGGAATTATGAAGATCCAAAGAGCGGGCCATTTCGCTTCATTTGCACGACGCGGATTCTATCGGCTCATGCCTGGCAGCAGAATTCGCGACGCCCGCAATTTGGAGTGATGCACCGTTTCCGTCGACACCGCGGTCCGCGCTCCATATGGCCCGTCACCCGTGTTTGTATTTCGGTCAAACAGCGGAAAATACGCGCCGCTGATATCCACCCGCAACCGATGTCCCTCGGCCAATTGCGCCGCCACTGGTCCCAAATCGATCGTCAACTTGTAAACGGTTCCAGGCTTTAAGGGCTGAGGACTCGATTCAGAATCGCGAAAGCTTCCCCGTTGAATTCCGACCGCCAGGTTGTACGCGAACCCATCCGGCCGCACGTCGACCAGCTTCACCACCCAGTCGGCGTCCGGCGTGTCGGCCTCAACATACAATTCCGCCTGAGCGTCTCCCGCGAACGTGAGCGGCTTATCCAAAGGTTCGCTGGTATAAACCAACACGTCGTTGCGATCTTCAATCGGGCGCTGGTCAACCGGTGCCCAGGTCGCGGCATTCAACGGACGCTTCTCCGTTGGCGGACAGGCAGGAGTCGGTTTCGCGGGATCTGCCTGAAACGAGTCGGCGGATTGATCGGCCACCGGAGCGGTCCGTGACAGCACTCCGTCGCCGGCACGGGTATTCGCCTTCCCCTTCGAATGCAGGTAGAACGGTGTCTGAACAACTCCTTCGGGAGGCCACGACTGCGCCTCCTTCCAGACGTTCTCCCCCATCGAAAAGTACCGCACGGGGACGAGAGGTCGTTTGGTCACTGCGGGATCTTGTTTCAGGAACCGGTCGAACCACAGCAGGTTCTCTCCAGCGGCGTCCCAGACGGCGTTGGGTCCAAAGTCGACTTCTCCAACTTGCGCAGCTCCGATGGTGCCATGATCCCACGGCCCCAGAATCAACTGCTGCTGTTCGCGCACTCGGGGATTTCGCGCCTGGTTTCGCATGCGGACGAAGTTGCCCACCGATTCCCGGGAGAAGAAGTCGTAGTAGCCCACCACGTGCTGGATCGGGAGGTCGAGCCGGGTGATACGCTCGGTCATATCGAGCCGATTCCAGTAACCGTTCGGTGTGGGGTGCGTCAACATTCCCGAGAGCCAGGGAATGGGCCAGCCGATCGCGCGGTCAAAATCGCTCAAGGGAAGATGCAGCAGTGTCGCATCCCAGTCGGTGGGGGGCATTACAGACTCAGGCTTAGGGGAATTGCCCGACGCCCAGCGGGTGATCAGCGAGAGACGAACCGCGCCGCCCAGGTACAGATTCCGGTAGAAGCTGCTGAAGGTAGCGGTCGGGGTGATGGTGACCAGCCCGGGAGGCTGCGCCACCGCCGCCTGCCATTGTGTCGCCCCCACATAAGAACTCCCCCACATGCCAATCTTCCCGTCGCACCATGGCTGCCTGTTGACCCACTCGACGGCGTCAAACCCGTCTTGGCCTTCATGATCGTACGGGATGAATGTTCCTTCGGACTGGAACTTGCCCCGGCAATCCTGAACAAGGGTGATATAGCCCGCCCTGGCGAACCGCTCGGCGACCGGCTTCGTCCGTTCTTTGTTGTACGGCGTGCGCATCAACAGCACCGGCCCCCGCTCGATCCCGGGACGCCGATACAGATCGGTTGCCAGTCGAACGCCATCGCGCATTTCCACCTTGACCGTCTCCAGCGAAACGGGGGGATCGTCGGCCGCCCCGACGATCGCGACGGGTGTGAAGCAGGCCGACAGCAAAACCACGCAGGGGAACAGCAACCCGCGAACTGAGGAGACGGAGCGATGCAGCATGACAGTACCTGTACGGAGCGGCGATACGGGGTGTCTGGGAAGTCTAACGCGCGGGGGATTTGTGAGGAAGATTCGCGTCACGGAGACTGGGGTGTTATCACGCCAGCCCTTTACCATCTGACCCGGGGCGATTAAAGTCGACGGATTACCCATTCTCAGGCCGACCGGCCTGAATGTCTTGCGTTGGAACTGCGTGTGGATCGTTATTTCGCCGTCGTGGCTCGGGGTGTTGAACCATTGGCGGTCAAGGAACTCGAAGCGCTCGGCGCGACCGAGATTCAGCCTGTCCCGGGCGGGGTCCGTTTCAGTGGTCCGCGCGAAGTACTGTACCGCGCCCTGCTGACGCTACGGACCGCCACGCGTGTTCTCAAACCCTTGAGGGAGTTCGCCGCCACGACTCCCGATATGGTCTATTCGCAGGTTCGACGAATTGTCTGGGAGGCGTATCTCAACCCGACGCGGACGCTGTCCGTCTCGGCGACGGCGGAGAAGCCGCCGATTCCGGGAGGGCGACCCAACAAATCGGGGCCACCCAATCGGGGATTTTCGCGCGGGGGTCCGCGCGACGGGGCGCGTCCTCCCCGCGATCCCTCAGAGCCTCCGCCCCCTCCTCTGGGTGGGACGAAGTGGCTCTACAACACGATGTTCGCGGCGTTGAAAATCAAAGACGCGATCTGCGATCGATTGAAGAACGAACAGGGAGCCCGACCTGACGTCGACAAAGAGAATCCCGACGTCGTCATTCAGGCGCATTTCGCCGCCGGCCGCTGCACGCTCAGTCTCGATGCCACCGGCCCCAGCCTGCACGAACGTGGTTACCGCGCCGAGCGCGGTTCCGGGGGAGCCGCTCCGCTGAAAGAAACCCTGGCGGCGGCGATTCTGCAGGTGACGGAATGGAACGGTCTGGTTCCGTTGTACGACCCCATGTGCGGCTCGGGAACGCTGGTGATCGAGGCGGCCCGTATGGCGCTGCACATGCCGACCGGTGGTGCGCGACCGTTTTTCGCCTGCGAAAAATGGCCCGACTTCGACGGCACGATCTGGGCCCAAATCACCACCGATTTGCGTTCGAAGCAGCTCCGCAAGCTCCCCGCCCCGATTTTTGGCAGTGACGGTTCAGAAACTCAGTTGACCGCCGCCGGCGACAATGCGTTTCGCGCCCGGGTCGATCAATCGGGTTTGAGCTTCATTCTTCGCGACATCGAAGAGGCGATCCCCCCTACCGACGAACCGGGGATTCTGGTGACGAACCCGCCGTATGGAGTCCGCCTGGGGGATGAAGAACATCTCTGCCGGTTCTATTCGCGGATGGGGGAACTGTTCCGCGACCGGTTTAAAGGCTGGATCGTGTACGTGATGTCGGGGAATCCCACACTGTCGCGCGCATTGGAAATGACTCCCGATGCGGAACACAAGTTGTGGAATGGCCCGATTCCATGCCGACTGCTGAAGTTCGATCTCACCAAAGACGTAATTGTTGTTCCAGTGTACCGGAAACCCGCGTGGGAACCGACACCCGAGCCGGTATCAACTCCTCCCGACGATGTCCTTTCTGGCGAGTCGGACGGGTTGACCGAGGTCGAGACCAATTCGGCGGTCCCCGAACCGGTCGTTGTGTCTGCGGCGCAGCAAGTGACTGAGACGGTGCTGGCGATTTCAACTCCGGACAGCAGCGCTCCCGACGTGTCTGTGGGAGAGGTCTCGGCAATTGAGGCCGAGAAATCTGCGGAACCACAGGTCCCCGAACCACTTGTCGCTGAAACGCCCGTCGCTGAAACGCCGGTTGCTGAAACCCCGGTTGCGGCACCAACGGTCGCCGAAGAAGTTGCGACACCCCCGAGTCCTGGAGTCGCGGACGAAAATGCCGAGGCGGCCGCGATCCTGGAATACTACGAGCGACTTCTGGGGAATTCCTAGCGAAAGTCGCGTGGATTAAAATCCACGCGACGGCCGCGTGCCATCGTTTTCCCGCAGGTCACGAGACTTCCAGCAGAATGTCGTCCCCCTGAATCCGAACGGCATGGCAGCCCGCGTTGATGTTGGCGTTGACGCAGTTGCGACCCGTTTTGAGATCATACTGCCAGCCATGCCACGGGCAGGCGACCACTCCGCCGACGACCTTTCCCTGAGCGAGCGGACCCCCCGCGTGCGGGCAGATTCCATCCAGCGCGTGGAACTCGCCATCCACATTGAAGATCGCCACAACGCGATTCCCGGCGACGACCTCCTGGCTTGTTCCCGGGGGAATCTCGGCGACGGAGGCAACGCGTACGAATTCAGACATTTTGGTTTGGGGGGATCCAAGGGAAGCCGGTCGGGGGACGAGAACACAGTCGTCCTACTCAAGTGCGTTTCGATGGCGTTGGTTCGCTACGCTGCCATTCGGGCCGTAATCTGGTTGGCGCGTTCAGCCGGCCGCACCACCTTCGTCAACCGCAGTACCTGAGCAGCGATCTGATTCACCTGCCACTGGACCTGGCAGGGGTCTGAGTCGCGATCGAGGGGTTGCAAGTTAGCCACCGATCTCCTTCACCTGCCGGGCGAGCCGGCAAGGGGTCGCTAAGAAAATGTGCGATTTGACACTGCTCGCGGTAGAAACTACGCGAGGCTCGGTCCCGAATCAGCACGTGGCACCGTCGCGAGTCAAATCCCAATGGGAGTTTTCCCGTGGCGTTAGTGCCGGTGTCCCCCTTGCAGGGCGTGCGCCTGGGCCATCGCCGCCTCGGCTTCGGGGATTTTGCCGCAGCGCTGGCAGATTACCGACAGTTGCGTGAACGAAAAGGGATCTTTCGGTTCCAGTTCGCACACCTTGGTCGCATGGGCGATCGCCTCGTCCAACCGACCGAGACGCTGCAGGATCACTCCCAGGGCGGAATGGGTCAGAACGTGGGTGGGGTCGATTGCGAGCGATTCTTGCAGCTTGCCGACCGCCTCTTCGAGCTTGCCGGCTCCTTTGAGTTTGGTCGCTTCGTCGTACAGTTCCATCGCGGTAGACATCGGGTGACTCTCCAGGTGAAAAATGGGACTGGGAATCATAGCCAGCCGGCGCGACAGAGCAACGCCGCCAGCCGGTCTACTCCGGTTCCGGGTTCACTTTCTCGCACTCCGCCGGCCCCCCCAGTGTAACGAGACTGCTGAGGACGTTCGGAATCATCCCGCACAACGGAACACTGCGGGTCGGCTCAGACAGAACTTCCGCCAAAGTCGTCGTGCCAAACGCCGCCTCGACCGCTGCCAGCGCCTGATCCAATCGCCGATGCAGCGGACACAAGTTCGTCCCATGCGAGGGAATCCCCAGGGGACACGTTTCGATTCGCTGAATCGGGTCGACCGTGTTCACCACTTCGAGGATCGTCATTTCCGCGGGGCTTCGCGCCAGGACAAAACCGCCATGGATCCCCCGTTGCGACCGGACCAGCCCCCCCCGCGCCATGCTCTGCATGACTTTGGAAAGATACGCCTGGGGGACGCGGGTCACGTCGGCGATCTGCTCCGTGGTGCGCGGAGCGGGGTTTTGATTCGCCAGGTAGACCGCCGCCCGCAGGGCGTACTCCACTGTCTGAGAAAGCATCGGGACTGGACCACCAGCGTGTCGGGAAATTCGGGAACGCAAGATTGACACGGAGTGTACCAGAGATATACTGTCAGATAAAAGGACAAACTTGTCCAGTTTTGTGGTGAGGTTGCCGATGATGATCGGAAATCCACCACGCCATTCGCTTCGTTCCCGCCTCGAAACCCGAAAACGAGGGCCGACGCATGCCAGTCACCCGCACGAAAAGTGGACCTGCCGGTCTGCTGAATTTCACTCTGTCACTCCGTCCCCGCTCCCGGGCGTTCCGGCTCGCCGGGCTGCTGGTCGGGAGTCTTGTTTCGTCGTGGCTCTTGGTTGGATCCGGTCTGGCTTCGGATACGCCGTACGAGCAAGAGCCGATCTCCTACGGCGATTCCCTCATCGACGACCCCGTCTCCCAGTTGCAGAAGCAGCTTGAGTCGGGCGAGAAGACTCTCAAGTACGAACCGCGCCAAGGCTATCTGCGAGCCGTGCTGGAGGCACTGCGGATTCCCCATTCGTCTCAGACGCTGGTCTTCTCCAAGACCAGTTTCCAGCGCGATCGAATCGCCCCCGAGACCCCGCGGGCGGTGTACTTCAACGACGATGTTTACATCGGCTGGGTTCAAGGGGGTGAGGTGGTCGAAGTGTCGGCGGTCGATTCTCAAAAGGGGGCGATCTTCTACTCCCTCTCCCAGAACGAATCCGACTCACCCCGCTTCCGCCGACACACCCACGAGTGCCTGCAATGCCACGATTCGTCGTTGAGTCAGGGGGTTCCCGGGCACATCCTGCGGTCGGTTTACACCGATGTCCGCGGGCAGGCGGTCTTGACCGCCGGGACTTTCATCACCAGCCCTCAATCCCCCTTGAAAGAACGGTTTGGCGGCTGGTACGTCTCGGGCAAGCATGGGGATCAGGTTCATATGGGGAACCTCATCGTGCGGGACAAAGAACACAAACAGCATCCCGAGCGAATCAACCTCGCCGCCGGGGGAAATCAGACCGATCTCGGGAAATACTTCGAAGTCTCCCCCTACCTCACTCCGCACAGCGACCTGGTCGCGCTCCAGGTTCTGGCCCATCAGGTGCATGTTCACAACCTGATCACCCGGGCCAACTACCACACCCGGCTGGCCCAACGCGACCAGGCGTCAATCAACAAGGCGCTGGGAAAGGAACTCGACGAGCCGCTCGAAAGCACCCGCAGTCGCATTCGAAGTGTGGGGGAGCCGCTGTTGCGTGCGATCCTCTTCGCCGACGAACCGCCATTGACGGCCCCCATCGAAGGGACGAACTCCTTCGTCGCGGATTTCAGCGACCAGGGGCCGCGTGACCCGCAGGGACGTTCCTTGCGCGAATTGGACCTTCAGCGCCGGCTGTTTCGGTACCCGTGCAGCTTCCTGATCTACACCCCCGCATTCGATGCGCTTCCTGAGCCGCAATTGGACTATCTGGCCACGCGAATGAACCAGATCCTCCAAGGGGAAGACGAAACCGGCCGGTACCAGAATCTGACGGCGGCGGACCGCCAGGCGCTCCGTGAGATTCTGACCGAAACCAAACCGGACTTCGCCAAACGCTGGGAGAAATCGACTCGGGCGAAATCCCCGTGAGCGACTTCGCGTCANNACCTCGAACACATACCCGCTCGGCTCGCGGAAGAAGAAGCGTTCGACTCCCGCGATTCGCAGCGGATCCAGCAGCTCGGCACCGTTCGCTTGCAACCGTTCTTTCAGAGCGGGGAACTCGGCGACAGGGTACGAGACGGCGAAGTGCCTGCCGAACTCCCCTTCAAAGGGGGAGACGGCGAAGTTCTCAACATGCAGGAGGTGGAGTTCCTGCCCGGGACCGATCCCCAGCCAGGCGGCCTTCATGGGAATGTTGTTCGGCCGGTCGACCGGCTTCCACCCCATGGTCGCTTCAAAGAATCGGGCGGTCGCCTGAACGTCGCGCGAAGGGATCGTGAAGTGCAGAATGGCCATGAGGAGAAAATCAGAAATGGACGGGC
>JAPLOC010000535.1:10491-14447 GCA_026692825.1 Planctomycetota bacterium
GCGCGAACGACCAGGGGGATTCGCGGGAGACTGAGCGCGGTTTGAGCATAGCGGGCGAAGCGACTGATCGGCAGTCACCGACCAGAGACAATCAGCGCGGCTCCCGCCGCCATGATTCCCGCTCCCACGATTCGTTTCAGGAAGTGTTCCTCCTGAAAGACACGGTGCCCCAATACCACGCTCAGCAATGTCGAAATCTGAAACAGCGCCAGCGTCGGTCCCACTTGCAGTCGCTCGAGCGTGATCGCCGTGCAGAGCTGCATCAGTCCGGTCGACAGGAACAGCAGCGCATACGTTCCTCGATTCACACGGAGCCGGGTCAGTTCCGTCCTCACACCGGCATTGCCCAGCTTCGCCAGGACGGCGATCACCGCGACCACGAAACCGAAAACGGCCCAGACTGCGAACGCCGTCAGCGCGGAGGTTTGTTGCATCGCACACCACCGCCTCTGTCGCCGACACGAGCAGTGCCGCGAAACGCAACTGAACACCGCGACTGGCAAGTAGCGTTGTCAGGGCGAATCGTCGCGGCGTCTGAGTAGATGGATCGGCGAGTCCAAAACTGCCTGCGACAATCAGCGCGACTCCCGCGCAGGAGAGTGCGCCAGGAAGTTCGTTCAATAGAATCCACGCAGCCACCAGACCAACCACCGACTTGTACGCGTTGATTGGCCCCAGCACCGACAAATCGCTCCGCTTCATGGCTTCGACCAGAAGCACATTCCCCGCGACCGCCATGGCTGAGCAAGCTGCCATGTCGATCCAGAACGACGGCGGGCACTGAGGCACATTCCACAGGCAGATTGGCAAACAAACGAGCGACAGCAGCGCGTGTGTGGCACAGACCACAAACAGCGGATCAGCCTGCCGGCCGGTCAACAGTTTTTGAAAGACATTGGAGCAGGGATTCGCGAGGATCCGCAGCGCCACACACCACCACACAGACACTTTCAATGCTCCAAAATGTTTCAACGCGGACCGCGCGGAGTATAGTGGGGAATCTCTGGCGACAAATGCGACCCTGTGGCACCCATCCTGGGGGGACTCTGTCCCCCCAGACCCCCCTGGGATTTTCTAAGGCATTGGTCCGATGTCCAATAAACGGAAAAACGGCGGTCACCGTTACAGACCCGCGACGGCCTGATACACCCCTCGCTTGCTGGACGGTGGGAAATTGCTTGCATCTTCGAAACGTCTGCAACCGTCACGGGTCGGATCAACCATTGGACACGGTTCGGTGAGAATCCTGAACTGAACGAGTTGTCGGTTGTGGTACGGGGGTGAGCGGGATCATACCGTCGTGACCGTGCTTCCATCAGGCGGCATTGATAGAATCTCGGCCAGTTCCTGCCTGCGTGTGTCGGCACGTCCGGCGCGCGTGGCAAGTGGTACCTTCTGTGCGACCAGCATGACGCGGATCTCAACGACAATGAACAAGCAGTTGCTCGCTTTCGCCCTGACGCTCTGCGCGGCACTTCCCCTGGTGGCCGCCGAAGTCCCCCGCGCTTTGCCTGCGGGAACTCTTCCCAGTGACTCCCGTTTACAGCCCCCCAAAGACCTGAACGGCTATTTCCCGTTCAACCCCCCCGACACCAAAGCCGAGTGGGATCAGCGGGCCGACTACGTCCGTCGACTACGTCCGTCGTCAGATTCTGGTGTCGCAGGGACTGTTGCCCATGCCGACCAAGTCACCTCTGAACGCGGTGATTCATGGCAAGATCGAACGGGAAGAGTACACGGTTGAAAAGGTCTATTTCGAAAGCGCCCCCGGATTCTTCGTGACGGGGAATCTGTACCGTCCGAAAAACGTTCAAGGAAAAGTCCCCGCCGTTTTGTTCGCGCATGGACACTGGCAGGACGCCCGGCTGTCGGAGGAGAAGGAAGAGGTGTTGCGGGGTGAAATCGCGACCGGTCAGGAACGGTTCGAAAAGGGAGGTCGCAGCCGATTTCAGTCGATGTGCGTGCAACTGGCCCGCATGGGGTGCGTGGTCTGGCAGTGGGACATGTTGAGCGACTCCGATTCCAAGCAAATCTCGCGTGCGGTGGTGCATACTTTCGCCAAACAACGTCCGGAAATGAACACGGTCGAAAACTGGGGACTCTACAGTCCCCAGGCCGAAGCGCACCTGCAAAGCATCATGGGCTTGCAGACGTGGAACGCGGTCCGATCGCTGGACTTTGCGTTGAGCCTTCCCGAAGTCGACCCGACGCGGACGGCGATCACCGGTGCGAGCGGCGGCGGAACGCAGACGATGCTACTGGCGGCGATTGATCCTCGACTGGCATTGTCGTTCCCGGCGGTCATGGTCAGCACCGCGATGCAGGGAGGCTGCACCTGCGAGAATTCGTCGCTGTTGCGGATTGGCACGGGGAACGTTGAGTTCGCTGCCCTGTTCGCCCCCAAGCCCCAGGGAATGACCACCGCCGACGACTGGACGAAGGAGATGTCGACGAAGGGCTTCCCGGATCTCAAAAAACTGTACAACACGCTGGGGGCTCCCTCGAACGTGATGCTGCAGCGCGGCGAACACTTTCCGCACAACTACAACGCGGTGTCGCGGGCGGCGTTTCATACCTGGGTGAACCGTCACTTCAAATTGGGATTCAAAGAGCCGGTTGTGGAGCGTGATTTCGATCCGCTCTCGCGAGATCAATTGACGGTGTGGGACGCGCAACATCCCGCCCCCAAACCGGACGACGCCGACTTTGAACGCAAGCTGCTGCGCTGGTTCACAGACGACGCCGACAAGCAGTTGAAAGCGATCGCGACGACTCCCGAGGGCTTGAAGAAAACAGTCGGTGCCGCGATGGAGGTGGTGGTCGGCCGCACGTATCGCACTTCGGGCGACGTCACCTGGGATTTGAAGCACAAGCAGGAACGCGACGGCTACATCGAGATGACGGGTTTGTTGAAGAACAAGACCCATCAGGAAGAAGTTCCTGTGGTCTGGCTCTACCCGAAAGAATGGAACGGCCGCGTCGTGGTCTGGCTCGATGACGCGGGCAAGGGAGGACTGTTTGGCGCGAACGGTTCTTTGAAGTCCGAGGTCGCGACGTTGGTGAAGTCGGGTGCCACCGTTGTCGGTGCCGACCTGCTCTTTCAAGGGGAATTCCTGAAAGAGGGGGAATCGGTCAAGCAGACACGGACGGTCGCCAATTCACGCGAGGCGGCGGCGTATACCTTCGGCTACAACCATGCGCTGTTCGCGCAGCGGGCGCACGATGTGCTGACGGTTGTGAAGTTCGTGCGGGCCGGCGACATCGGTGACCATCCAAAACCGAAATCGGTCGCGGTGGTGGGTTTTGGTGGAGTGGGGCCAATCGCCGCGGCCGCGCGTGCTGTCGCGGGAGACGCCATTGACCGGGCGGCGATCGACACGGGTGCCTTCCGCTTTGGCAAAGTCCTGAGTTTGCGTGATCCACAGTTCCTGCCGGGCGGA
Organism: Planctomycetota bacterium; assembly: GCA_026692825.1. Taxonomy (GTDB): domain Bacteria; phylum Planctomycetota; class Planctomycetia; order Planctomycetales; family Planctomycetaceae; genus UBA10511. The sequence goes on from JAPLOC010000535.1 coordinate 13,932, forward strand.
GCGAAATACCTCGACCTTCCCGGCATGCTGGCGCTGGGAGCCCCGCACGCGTTGTGGCTGGCGGGAGAGGGGAAAGATCCCGAAGTCGTCGGTGGAATCTACCGGGCGACCGGCAAGCCCGAGGCGCTCCGTGCCTACACGGGCGAGGCCGGCCAGAAGACCGCAGCCGCGGTGGCGTGGTTGCTCGAGTAGAGCTTCCGGAGCCTGGTGAAGCGCCTCTGCGCCAGGCGGCCGAAACGCACGGTGCCAAGTCGGATGCTGCCACACCGAAGCTGGGGGGACGCTGTCCCCCCAGACCCCCATGGGATTTTCCAAGGCATTGGTCCGGTGTCCAATGGGCGGCAGCCTAAACTCCGTGTTGCCGAAAGAGCAGGAATGGCGAGCGACTCCGTCCTGTTCATCCCTTTCATCCTCTTCATCCTATTAAATTCTTTCCTTCGGTCGTACGCACGCTCACCTCGCACGGCCGGAAATGAGACAATTTCGGGGAGCCGCGCCCGTCAGAAAGCGGTATCA
>JAPLOC010000536.1 GCA_026692825.1 Planctomycetota bacterium
AGAACCAGATCTCGCAACTGCGCAAAGATCTCACCCTGCTGGCCGACTCGCTCGACCGCCGGCAACGCCTGCTGTCCGAAGCGTATCCCGTTCTCGAGCGGGCCACCCAGGAACACCTGACGAAAGTGACCTTCGCCAACCAGGAGATGCCGATCGCCGAGTTTCAGCGCGAACTCGACGACCTGCTCGCCCGGCAGGAGCGCGAAGAGAAGCAGTTGACGATCAAGCAGCAGGGACTCGACCGCCTGCAACAGAGTGAACGGCAGGCCGAAGAAGCGCTCGCCGACATGCGCCGCGCTCTGGATGAAGCCGAGCAGGAGGTCGATATTCTGGTGGCCCGCCGATCGCAGGCCGAAGTCGAGGCGAAAACGCTCGAAATGGCGGCCGCCGTTTCAGGGAACACCCGGCTCGGTGACGAAGTGATCGCCGGCAGTGTCGCTCGGTTGCGGGATGAAGTGACCGGTATCGAATCACGCAACGAAGCCCGACGTTTGAACGCCCCGGCGGGAACCACCACCGGTTCGAATCGAATCTCCCGCCAGTGGAATCGGCTGGAAGCTCTCAAGGCGATTCGCGACAAAACCGAAGAGTCGCGCAGCGACTCCGGCGAACGGCCCGGCGTCAGCCGGCTGGTAGAATCGACCCCAACCGCAACAGACCCGTCAAACGACACCACCACCGCAGCCGCCGACACGGCGACCACCACGCTGAATGGTGCCGACGTGCGGATTGAGATTCGGGGAAAGTGATCGCAACACTGCGACTCAAAAGCAATGTGGTGTGTAGAAACCGCCCCACGGGAGGGCGAAGCTCCTGCTGAGCCGCCGATGTGCTTTCGCTCAGCGGAACCGTTCTCTGGGCAGCCATCGACGCGAAACACGCGTCCGCGCCACCCGAATGTCAGTCTCTTTCGCCCGACTCCGCACGGGAGCCAAACACCGCAACTACCTTTCTCGCATCCCTTCAGGATGCACGCTCCTTCGAGCGACTGTCCGGGGGTCTCCGCTGCGCTGCGACCCCCGGCTACTGGATGGCATCCTTATCAGGATGCGACCGGCGGCTGCGCCGCGAGGAATGCGGTCTACCCGATTGGAGGTTTCTCGTTCGCCGTTCGTTCTGTTCCTGCCGGTCGACTGCAACCGACCCCAACGGGGATTCCTCCCAAAGCCCAGGGTCGGTCGAGCTGTCGACCAATCCCGGGTTGTTTTGCCAGTTCACCCCCGATGGAACCCTTTCAGGGTACGTTTCGATTCCCCCGTCGACCCAGGGTATGTCTCGCTGCGCTCGACCAACCCTGGGCTTTGGTACAAAACCCCTTCGGGGTAGGCGTTCAACTTGCAATCTGCAGAGTTCGAACACAAAAACGAAAACTCATGACCCGAGAGATTAGAATGCCAACGATCAAATCCCCCCGCCAAAAGGATCTGCCCATGGTCATCGCCAGCGACGACCCTTATGGACTCCCCCACAAAGACGAACAGCGGCTGTTGGACTTGTTCGATCGCATCGAACAACTGCGCACAGCCCTCCCCGATCCCGATGCCCCCATCATTCGCCGGCGCGACGACAACGGGAAAGCTCTTTCCCTCACGCCGTCGGAGCAGGCGATTGTCGATGCCGAAGGCGAAGCGCTCGAGATTGTCGAAAAGTACTTTCGCCAGGTCCTGCCGGGGATCATGGTGCGGGAGTTCGGGACCAAGGTCATGGCCCGCAATCAGGATGCGACGGTTCGCTTCACTGAGATGCTGCAAAACTTCTTCGTCAAGATGTTGGAAAAACGCCCCGACGCCTTCTGGCGGGCGAAGACCGCCAAAAGGCTGCGGAAGTGGGCGTCGGTCGCGAACGCGAATTTGATGCGCGACATCCTCCGCCGGGAAAAACGAGGGAACGAGATTCTCAAGGAACAGTTCGGACCACTGCTCGACGAACTCAGCCGGCACTTCGAAAAGACTTCCGGGCTCCCCATCGACGCACGGGTTCTGAAACAAATCGAACGCTGGCTCGAGACCGGCGACAAGGAACAACGCGAATGGGCCCTGGTACTGCGGTACCGCTACCTCGACGGGATGAAATACCCCGTGATCGCCGGGATGTTGGATCTTTCCGAGTCGACCATTCACCAGCGACGGAGTGATGCGATTGAGTGGTTGAGAGAACACCTGGGGGAGGAATCAGAGGAGGACTCGGACGACGACTTCGCGACGGCGTAGGTAATTGGTCGTGATGCCAAGATCGACGCTGCTGGGCCGAAGCTGGGGGGACTCTGTCCCCCCAGACCCCCCTGGGATTTTCCGAGGCATTGGTCCGATGGCCAATGGGCGGAAAGAATTACGCCACCCCTGGGCAACACAGACCGACACACGACTGATGCACGCTGGAGTTTCCCGATCACTCGCTTCGATTCCTCAACATAAACCCGTGACGAAATCCAGTTCGTGGCCGAACGACTCGACAAAGACGAATCACTCAACAAGCACACTGGACCCATGCCTCGAAAATCCCAGGGGGGGTCTGGGGGGGACAGAGTCCCACCCAGCCTCCACCCGCAGGTTGATACGATTCCTGGCAGGCGGCGCCGGTCGGGAAGCGGGGGTCGATCACCGCTTACTGCGTGCGCGGCTCCTTGAAACTCGAACTTGCGTGCGCGGCTCTGCGGGCCAGCAGACGCGGCTCGAAAACAACTCGTCGTTGAACCACTAAAACCCCCTCCCGCCAATCGCCCCCATGATCCCGCAATCCTCCAGCGACCCCCCCGATCTCCACGGCGAAATGGGGACCGACGACTCGGCTCTCCAACACATCTGGCTGGGCACCATGGACTTGATCCGCCTACGCGGCTTCCACGTGAGTAACCACGGCAAGGGAGGGGCCACTTCGATTATTGTCGAAGCGACGGATAACTCCTCACCACGGACGGTGATCATCAAAATCTGCGATGATCCGACCGATCCCGACAAACTGAAACTGTTTCGGCGGGAGGCAAAGATCCTGGCGACGCACGCCGTCCCCAACGGCGTCCTGCCGCAGTACTACGGGGGACGGATCGAATTCGACGGCAACACGGCCGGGCCGACCGCCTGTCAGCCGTTTCTGGTGATGGAACGGATCCACGGACGCACGATCACCGACTACATCGCCGACTCCACGACCGGGTATCAACCACTCGACACCGTGCGGCTCGTCGCGCGGTTTTTACGCGCCGTCGACGATCTGCATCGGGGGCTGATCTATCACGGCGATCTCTCGATCAACAACGTGCTGCTGGAAAAAGGGGGCCGACCGCGAATCATTGACCTGGGTCAGGGAGGCTCGATCGAGAAGGGGTATGAACACTCGAAGTCGGTCGAGGGGAAGGTGGGAACGCGACAGTTTTCGTCCGCCGATCAATTGGCCGGGAAGCTGCCAAGCGGGCGATACACAGACATTCGCCAGGCGACGGCGGTGGCCTACATGGCGTGTACCAAGAAGGCCCCGGGTTCGCTTCCCTCCACCCCGGAAGAGATCCGCCGCTGGCAGCAGGAACTGCGCGACAGCGGCGTCCCGACGTTTGTGGCGAAGTGCCTGATCAGGGGGCTGACAGACCGCGACGTCAACCTGCCCCACAACGTCCCCGACCCGCGACTCTATGCCACCGTGGGGGCGCTCGCCGACGATCTCGACCGCTGGTGCGACGCGACGGTCGCGCGACGTCGTCGTCGGCGGGTCGCTGCCACGTTCGCTCTGTGCCTGCTGCCGATCGTCGCGTTGGCGGGGCACCTGTGGCTCACTCTGCGAGAGGCTGAGCAGAATTACGAAGTTCGGCAGGTGGAAGAACTGGTGATGCAACTCGACGGACTCCCCAATCGGAATGAACCGGGAGTCAAAACGCTGCTCGACGAACACGCCAAGCTGCGCGAGCAGCAGCAAGAGGCGCGGCAGAGTGGCAATCCCCAGGAAGCGCGGCGGTTGCTGTTACTCCGTCGCGACACGTTGCGGCAGACGCTCGCCACCAGTGCCGAGTTGATTCGGGTCAAAGATCTTCACGAACCGCTGATGGTGGTGTTGAACGAGACGCCGTGGATTGAGTCGGCCCCGACGATTCAAGCGGCGGTCGAGGGACTGCGCACTCTGAGCCAGACGATCGGAAAACTGCTGGTGGCGGGAGACACCGGGGGGGCGATCGAAAAGATGGCGGCGTTTCACAAACAGCTCGCCCTGGCGGCCCGGACCAATTCCGAGGCGTTCCCGGCGAGCGAAGCGCGGAAGCGGTGCGGCGACCTGCGCAACCGCATCCCCGAACGACTGCGAGTCGATCCGACGCTGCAGCCGATTGATGAGACGCGAACCAAGGCGGAGGGGGCGTGGACCAATGGCGATTGGCCGACGGCGCGGGGCCTGTTCGGGACCGCGCACGAGCAACTCGAATCGTGGCTGAAGCGCTCGGCGAATCCGATGGAACTCGAAGCGCTCAAGCAGGCGTCGAGCGAAGAGATCGAGCGGATGCGGCTGGCGATCAGCAATTTCGAGAAGCAGTCGGAACAGCAGCAGGCCAAGATCAATGCGCTCAATGGGCAGATCCAGGAACTGACCGCGGACGCGCTCAAGAAACAGCGGGCACTTGAAGCGAAGTTGCTGGCCGAGGAAACACTGCGAAAATCGACTGAAGGGGAGCGCGACGCGGCGAAAACAACGGTCGCGAAACTCGATGGCGATCTCAAGGTATCGCGCCAGAATGAAGTGACTCTCACTCAGAAGAAGACGGAACTTGAGAACAAACTGACGGTGGAAACGAAGCAGCGGACGACGGCGGAGCGGGAGCGGGATACGGAACGCACGCAGAAGGGGAAGGCCCTGGCGGAGTTGGCCGCGACGAAGGTCGAACTTGACGCGGCGAAAGACGAATCGAAGACCAAGGACAAGCACGTGGCGGCCGCCGACCTGGATGTGGCGAATTGGAAGAAACATGCTGAAGAGAGTGCGAAGCTGCTGAAGGAACTGAAGGCGGCGAAGATTCCGACACCCCCAGGGCCGCGACCGCGCGTGGAGACCGGGAAGGCGAGTACGTAAATCGCGGAAGGGAAGCAGGAGGGGGAACGGTTGGTGTTGACTTTG
>JAPLOC010000537.1 GCA_026692825.1 Planctomycetota bacterium
CTTGGCGGGCGCTGGGAACCCGCGCGGGGCGGGAAGTTGTGGGGGAGTATTAACAACGGCTCGCTTGGAGGATAAGAACCTGTTCAGGCACTACTCCGCAATTTCCAGCGGTTTTCTGGTCCGGATCGCGTAGTTCCCTTGTGGACAAACCGGAAAGTTGAGGTCGCATGTCCATCCTGCCCGCCGGCAGATGGACTTCGGGAGAAAGAAAAGCGGGGATTCATCCCCGGCAATCCAAATCTGGAGTGCCTCTGATGAATCGGAGCTTTTCGTTCGTACGCCATCGGCAATAGGGTCAGCTCGATTGTCGCGCCGGGGGCGTTCCGCGTAAAAGGAGATCTCCCACGTTGTGCCCGAGGCTGGATGAGATTGACTCGTTGGGTTGAACTGTCCTCGGCTACCCCGCGCCAAGCAACATTCCTCCCTTCGCCAGCCGTATGACCCCGACCGACCTGCGTCCCCTTGGTAAGACCGCCATCCGAGTGACCGGCATCGCAATGGGTTGCTGGCCGATTGCGGGGGTCTCCAGTCTGGGAGTCACCGAAGCCGACAGTTTGCGAACACTGGAACAAGCGGTCGATTCGGGAATCAATTTTTTCGACACCGCCTACTGTTACGGGTACGACGGAGAAAGCGAAAGATTGATCGGCCGGGCCTTGGGGAACCGTCGAGACCAGATTGTGATCGCGACGAAGGGGGGGATTCATTGGGAGAACCGAAAACAGGCCCGAGACGCGTCGGCGGCGACGCTCAAACTTGAGTGTGACGAAAGCCTGAGCCGGCTGGGAACCGATCATGTCGACCTGCTCTATCTGCACGCCCCCGACCCGCAGATTCCCCTGGCCGAGTCCGCCGGTGCCCTCAACGATCTCCTCGATGCGGGAAAAACCCGTAGCGTGGGGCTTTCGAATGCCTCGGTCGCACAGCTCGCCGAATTCGCGGCGATCTGTCCGCTGTCGGCGTTTCAGCCGCACTACAACATGCTGCAACGGGAGATTGAACAGGCGCAATTGCCCTGGTGCGTCGAAAACAGTGTTTCGGTGATTGTCTACTGGCCACTGCTCAAGGGACTGCTCGCCGGCAAATTGTCCCGCGACCACGTCTTCGACGATCGCGACGGTCGCAAGAAGTACCCGATGTTTCAGGGATCCGAGTGGTTGCGCAATCTGGATTTTGTGGAGGAATTACGAGAAATCGCCACACGAGCGGGGCGGACTGTGGCGGAACTGGTGTTGAACTGGACGATTCATCAGCCAGGAATCTGTTCCGCATTGTGCGGAGCGAAGCGTCCGGAACAGATTCAGGAGAACGCGCGAGGAATGGGTTGGCGGTTGTCGGCAGACCAGATCGACCAGATCGCCGCCGCTCTGATTCGCCGGGGGGCTTCGGTGTCGCGCGGAGCGGTGACCTGACATGGTTGAGCGCTCGCGTCGCGGAAAGGGAAAACAAAAGCTGCTGGGGAGCCATCAGCGCTCGTGGTTGTGGGGGCGCAACCTGGTGCAGGAAACGCTGCGCGCGGGTCGCTGGCCGATCCATGAACTCCTGCTCGCCGATGATCTGCCAGCGGACCTGAAGGCGAGTGTTCTTGCGGAAGCGGTTGAGCGGCGGCTGGCGGTGCGGATGGAAAACCGAGATGTTCTTGCGCGTCTGGCGCATACGTCGGAACATCAGGGATTCCTGGCGAAGATGGGGGAGTTTCCGTATACGACGGTGGACCAACTCCTGGCTTCCGCCGGCCCTGATCCGCTGCTCTTAGTACTGGACGCGATCCAGGATCCGTACAACTTCGGCGCGATGCTGAGATCGGCGCGGGCGTTTGGGGTGGATGGGGTGATCATCGGTGGTTCGCGGCAGGTACCAGTCACCAGCATGGTAGCCCGTAGCTCGGCGGGTGTGATCAATCGCGTGAAGATCGCACGGGTCGATGACCTCGCCACGTCAGTCGAGTCGTTGCGCGAGCGTTCGATTCGCGTACTGGGAGCGGCCGGCACGGGAACGACGTCACTGGCGCAGTCAGATCTTCGCGGCCCAACGGCGATTCTCATTGGGAATGAAGGGGTGGGCGTGTCGCGGGAGCTGCTCGCCCTGTGCGACGGCACGGTCTCGATCCCGCTGGATTGCGAGGTCGAGTCGTTGAACGCCGCCGCTGCCGCCGCCGTGTTTTTTTACGAGGCGCGTCGCCAGCGCAGATAACGATTTGGGCAGGCCAATTGGAATTCGGGCGATGCTCGCTGCAATCGACGGTATCCACGAGTTCGCGTCGTCATGTTGCCTATGTGGAACTCTCACAACGCTGGCGTATTTCTGAAAAACCCTGATCGACCAGCAGCTCGCCGTCACGAAACACCACCTGCAACGTGTCGGAGCGCGGGTCACTGACAGGGACGGTGGCCAGTCGACTACCTGCCGGAGAGTCATCCCAGACCAGTTTCAGTCTCCCCGCTTTCGACTTCTTGCCCTGGTCGGTCACCGGCTGCTTGAACACGTCGCGCTCTTCGTTGTCCACTGTCACCGACGAACATTTGAAGGCGAATCGCTGGGTATCGCGGTTGAGTTTTTGCAGCAATCCCCCTCCCGAACCAAACGCGATATTGTCAGCCGACCAGCCAGCGAGGGCGACGGCGTTCAAAATGCGTTCGAGCATCGGAAAATCGACTCCATCCCCCTGAATCACCCGCACTTTGGGATGCAGGACGCGGTAGCCTTTGGCATTCGTCGTAAAGCCAAACTTCTCTCCCAGGATGTCGAGAACCTTGACTACGACGGTCGGCGGGTCGCCCGAGTCGGGGCGGACGACCAACACACCATCACGAGCGAGGACCGCCTCTTTAAGTACTCCGCCCCAGATTTCAGCGCAGCAGTGGAAGATGTCGTAGCTGTCGCTGACGGTGGCGACGAGACCGGTCGGGTATTGCGTCAGCATATTCCGACAGGCGTCGACTTCCCCCGCGCGGCCCCACGAAGTGATCGTGCTGTGTTCGGCGGCGGGAATCGAAAAGCCGGCGATCGCTTCGCCATAGAACCGTTTCGCGAGCAGCAGGGCGGCGACATTGTCGGTCCCCAGAAAATTCACGAGGTGTGCCGCCCCACCGATCGCCGCCTGTTCGGGACAGGTGACGCCGCGAAAACCGAAATCGTGGAGCTTGAACCCAACGAGTGATTCGTCCCCGGTCCGTGCCAGATAGCGGAGCAGAACCTGCTTCATCGCGCGGCTTTGCGTCGCGACAGTCGACGGATACCACACCTGGACCAGCAGCGTCTCGAGGTAGTTCGTCAACCAGTAGACCCGGTCGTCAGTGTTTTCGACGGTCATCAACACATTGGATTCATTGACCACCGTCCCTTCGGGTGCCGCCTTGATTTCGAGGGGGAGCCGCCCGCCGTGGGTGCGCAGGATGTACTCCCAGCCAGCCCGATTGAAGACATCGCCGCCGAAATGCAACTTGAACAGTTCGTCGGCGTCATCAATTTTCGCCTGAGTGACAACCGAACCCGCCAAATACTGCTTAAGCCAGTATTGCAGCCCGAAAAACGTGGTCTGGGAATGAACGCTTCCGGACCTCGATTCGAAGTAGGAATAGACCCTGCGGGTGCCGGGGGGATATTGCTTGAAGTGACTGACTTTGTAGCTGTCGGTGAGACAGCAGATGTTGTTGATCCAATCCATCGTGTGAGATCCGGAACGATGCGTCGGGAAAAGGTGCCAATTCATCCCATCATGTTACCCGGGGTTTCGCAACCCAAGCCGCCTGCGGCGTCGTCGCGACATGTGGCGGACGGCGTTCCTACGACGCAGCGGTCTGGACGCCTTCGGCAGAGTTGAGTGGAGACAGATTGAATCGCCGCATCGGAATCACCTGCTCATCCGACGTTGAAGTCAAACAACGGGTCACGCTTACCGACCTAACCGCCGCCTGCGCCGTCGGGCGCGACGCCGCAGGAGCGTCGTCGCGACAATGTGGCGGACATCGTTCCTACGACGCCGCGGTCTGGACGCGTTCTGCAGATCAAAGTCTGCGTCGACCCCGGCGATCACTTCTGTGGGCAAGCACTTACCGCCGTGCATCGCTCGCAGGAGCGGGGGGCACGGTGGGAGAGATCGCTTCCACCGGGGAGACGAACGCCGGGAGCGCGGGGCCGGGGCCAAACCGCTGCGGGGCCGGACCTTCGCTGACGATTTGGGCGGGTGCCAACGCGTCGACCGCGTGGTCGGAAGCAGGTCGGCTCAGACGGATTCGCACCAGAGCGTCGTTGTACGCCTTGTTGGGCCAGGCCGACTCCGCCAAGGCGACACCGTTGTATTCGAGCAGCGACCCCTTCTCGAAGTGAACGTTTTTCACCGCCAATTCGTATTCAACCAGCGACTTGAAGAACTGTGTTTCCGACTCGGCGAGACGGCGCTGTGCCTCCAGTTCGAGCATCAGGGTCTGTAGCGCCTTCGACTCATCCTCGTCCCGGCGGCTTTGCGCCTGCACTGCGTCCAGGTAAAGCTGGGCCGCCTTGCGACGGCTGTAATTGGTCTGCATCACCGCGTAGGCGCGATCGACGTCGGCGACCGCGTTGCTCAATTCCAAGACAACGTTTCGCTCTTGCTCCGCCAGCAGCGCCCGTTCGCGGGCGACCAGGAGTTCGGCGTTTCGCACTGTCACGTGTCCTTTTCGAAGTCCGAGCGGGACCGAGAATTCCATCCCGAGTTGCCATTCCTGGAATCCGCCACCCAACAGGTTGCCCCAGGCGTTGTTGAAGATGCCGTTCTCGTTCTGGGTCGACTGATCCATCAGATCTTTGCCGAAGCCGCGCCAGCGGTACAATCCGATCGCATCCAACCTGGGAAGCAACAGGTTCTTGCTGCCGAGGATCTCCAGTTCATGCCGCTTGATGAGCCACTTCTGACGACGCAATTCGGGGCGTCGCGCCAAAGATTCGGCAAGCGACATGCTCCATTCAAATGTGACCGGAGCCATCTGCGGCTCATCAGCAGGTCGAATCAGGCGACCGTCGCTGATGGGAGCACCAATCATCAAACGGAGCCGACGTTCGGCGACATGCACACCGCCGGTCGCCCGGAAGGTTCCCCCTTGCGCGCCGCTGTTACTGCGGGTCCCTTCGATCAAACGCCCGGTCAGCGAGTTCTGAACTTCTTCCTGGAAGCGGAAGTACTGCTCACGAACCTGTGCCTCCGATTGGGCGTCTCCCCGTCCCGCTGTCTTACGTTCGGCGACACTTCGCCACGTTTCGAGAGCCGCGTCGCGGGCCTGGACTTTCGCGTCCAGATCGCGGTAGGCAAAGTACAGATCCCAATAGGCGTTCTCGACGTCACTGACGAAATTTCGAACGCCGAGTTCGAAGTCGGCGACACTGACGTCGGTGTTGATTCGTCCCAGTAAGACACCGCTGGGTAGTCCTGGAATTCCGTTGGGGCCATAAATGCGGTTGTAATCGACGCCCCCCCCTTGCAGCAGCGGCTGTCGGACGACGGTTTCGATGTTGGTGTTCCAGGTCGAATAGAACAAATTTCCAGGCGAGTTGTTCGCGTCATAAATCGTATTGTTGCGAACCGTGAATTCGGCCCCGGTCGCCGCCCGCTTGCTGATCTGTGTCTGAAAGATCTGCAGATCCTGTTGCAGGATGCGCGTTCCGCCACCAAGGAACACGTTATTGACCGCTTGGTCGTTTTTCTGGAAGACGGCGCTGCTCGACAGCGTGGCGTCGAACTGACTGAGGGCGGCGTCAACCCCGAAGCGGGGATCGGTCTCCGTGATCGCAGGATCACTCGTGGTGCGGGTTGTCAGGGGATTTCGAAGAACCTGCCCCCCCAGATCGCGCATCACCTTGGCGTTCGCCATCGACATCTGCACCGCTTGTTCGAGCGTCAGATCCCAATAGACCGGTTCCTGGTCGTCGCTGATCTTCATCGGCTCGGCAGTCGCGGCCAGAAGAAAGGGATCTTCGTTTTCAAAGGTCGGTTCATCGACGTCGATACCCGAAGGAACGGCGACCGGATGTGATGAGTCGACCGATTGGAACGGCAGCGTCGGACCACCGGATTTGCATCCCGGCAAAGCCATCACAGCCGCCGTCAGCAGACAGATCCAGCGTTGTGCGGGTCGGACCATGGTGGAGACGGAACCGGGGATGTGGACGGGAATCGAAATACACAGTCTCTCTATCGTCAGAACCGGAAAGCGCGGTACAGTCAGAATGACCCCGTCACCCGTCAAATCCCATCACATCGGTGCGACTGTCTGCCCAAATTGCCTGAATTGCCAGTGGCAATTCGCGGCCAATTCCCCCCCCACGTTGGCGACTTGAGTTTACCGGATGGAATCCTCGTTCCCCACTTCCAAATCCACGGTTTCCCCGGCGAATCGTGGGACGATCGCCGAGATTGAGAGCCAGTTGGATCGATTGGTTCAATTGGCCGACGGCGACGTGCCCCTGGCGAAATTCCAAACAGAATTGCTGGGGTGTGTGGTCTCTGGTTTGGGAGTGCGCCGTGGGGCAATCTGGTCAGCCGACCACCGGCCAGGAGAACCGCCGGTGGCTTCGATCGATGCGGTCTCGACGGCGGAGTTTTCTCAATCCGAACCGGTGTTCTTGGCCAGCGGGTTGAATTCGCACATGGGGCACGAGTTGCTGCTGCGGCGTGTGATCCTGGAGAGGAAACCGCTCGCGGCGCTGCCGGGTCTACGGGATTCCGAATCGGAACAGGTGTTGAACCCGACCCGGTCGACGTTGTTACTGGCCCCGATCGTCAGTCCGGATTCTCCGCCCGATGCTGTGATTGAAGTCGTGTTGGGCGAGGCGGAATCACCGGCGACCCGAGCGGCACTGCTGGAACTGCTCGCCGCGTTTGCCGACGCCGCGCGGGTGTACTTCGACCGAAAGCGTTTGGCCGCGCTGAGGCAGCGGGATGCCCGGCGAGCGGAATGGGATCGATTCATGGAAAAACTGCACGCAACACTCGATCCGGAGAGTGTCGCCTTCACGGCGGCGAACGAGGGGCGAGCGATTGTCCATTGTGACAGAATCTCGGTGGTGTCCGAACGACGGGGGCGATCGCGTCTCCTGGCAACGAGTGGTCAGTCAACACTCGATCGTCGCTCGCCGGTTGTTTCCGCGATTGAAGAGCTTGTGAACGCTGTCGCCGCCGGAAGAGAGCCGGTCTGGTATCCGTCTCCACCAGAGACTCTTCCCCCAGAGATTGCATCCCTCAGCGGGGCGCTGTGCGAATTGACAAACGCCCGTCGTATTCTCATCTGGCCGTTGCGCCATGCGCTGTCCGCAACCGATCAATTCCAAACAGAAAGTGCCGGTGCCGATCGTGACCCGGCGAAACGTCAAGATTCGCTTACGAGTGTCGCCGCAGGGGCGATTCTGTTTGAACACTGGACTGCGGGTGAGACGGAACCAAGATCGGCCGAGCCGTATGCCGCGTTGGTCCGACATACCGCGCTGGCCCTTGCGAACTGCCGCCGCCACGAAAACCTTCCGTTTTTTTCGATTGTTTCGTGGATTGGATCGTGGCAACTGCGGCGTAATCTCTCGCGGATTCGCCTGGGGGCGATCGCGGTGCTGTGTGCCCTCGCTCTGTTGTGGTTGATCCCCACTGAATTGAAAGTTTCAGGAAAAGGGACGTTGCAGCCGGAAGTCCGTCGCGACCTGTTTGCCCGTACCGATGGCGTCGTCGAATCGATCGAAGCGGAACATGAAACTCATTGCCGAACCAATGACGTACTGTTGCGACTTTCCCGATCGCAACTCGATTTGGAACAGACTCGTGTGGCGGGCGAATTGCGAACCGCCCGCCGTCGCCTGGCGGGGTTGGAAGCGGCGCGACTTCAATCCGATCCACAGACCGCCGCCGATCGCGAAAAATCCAATCAGAGTACTGCCGAGGAGGAAGAACTGCGTGAAACGGTCGCGGGCCTCGAACGCCAGTCGCGATTGCTTGAGGAACAGGCGGACGAATTGATTGTTCGCGCACCGATTGCTGGTGACGTGTTGACCTGGGATGTGCGCGAGACGCTGGCGTCACGACCCGTACAGCGTGGTCAACTGTTATTGACGGTTGGCGATTTGACTGGCCCCTGGATTCTGGAAGTCGATATCCCGGACGAGGCGATCGGACATGTGCTGACGGCACAGTCGCGATCCAATTCCCCCTTGCCCGTTACGTTCATGCTCGCCACCGATCCGGGCACGACCTACACGGGAGAACTGGAACGGCTCGCGATGTCGGCTGAACCGGATCGCGTCGCCGGTCAAAGGGTGCGTGCGATTGTCCGCATACCAGAATTGCCGGCCCACCTGAGACGTCCCGGGGCGGTGGTGATCCCGCGTGTCCACTGCGGGAAATTCCCCGTGGGATATGTCTGGTTTCACACCGCCTGGGAAAATGCGCAAAAATACCTGCTGTTCTAACACACCGGGAGAAGCGGCATGTGGATTGTATTGGCCTGTGGTGCGATTCTGGTCGGTCTCGCTGATCCCGACTCAAAATCCCCCGCCGCGCCCCGAGCGACGCATTCGGTTGAGTCGGCGTTGGTGACGCTGATCGAGGAAGCCTCGATTCCCGCGCGCTCGAATGGTGTGCTGGATTCCATTCCCGTCAAAGCGGGTCAACTTGTCGAAGCCGAGGCCCCGCTCGCGCAGCTCGACGAAACCGAGGCGAAGCTCGCCGTCGAACGAGTCACTCAGGAGGTCGAGGTGGACCGGATACAGGCTGCCAGCGACGTGAAATTGCGATCCGCCCGTCGCGCGTTCGATGTCGCGAAACGCAATTTAAAGCGTGCTGAAGAGTCCAACGACCGCCGCAAAGACAGTGTCAGCGAGGCGGAACTCGACACGCTGTCGTTTAAGGCATTCAATGCCGAACTCGAAGTCGAGCAAGCGACCAATGATCGCGCGATCGCCGACACAACTCTGCAACTGCGGCAAGTCGAACTGCGCCAGGCGGAGTTGGCCCTGGCGCTGCGGCGCATCGAGGCCCCGTTCGCAGGCATGGTTGTCCAGGTGCATCAGCAGGCGGGAGAGTGGGCCGAGGCGGGAAAACCTTTGGTTCGAATCGTGCGACTCGACCACTTGCGAGTGGAAGGATTCTTCAAGTCGCACGAGGTTGATGAATCGCTGGTGGGCCGTCGCGCAGTGCTGACGGTCGACCTTCCCGGCCGGCGCGGCGTTCGGTTCGAAGGAGGCGTCACGTTTGTCAGTCCGGAAGTCAACCCGGTGAATGGCCAAGTTCGACTTTGGGCGGAAGTCAACAATCCCGGGCTCAAGCTGCGCCCCGGGGTTCGCGGCCGATTGGAGATTCTTGAAGACGCGCCGCCGACTCAGCGGTCGGAATAGAACCGAGTCGTTTCCTCGATCGCGATCGGTTCCGCTTCCGCCGACGTCACCCGCACTTTGATGCGCTGGTTGCCCGGCTGTGCCCCAATGACTCGTATGGTATAGACGGCATGGGCTCCCGGCTTCAATTCGGCGAGTGCCGCGTACGCGACCAGCTCTTTGTCGGTCGCCGACTTGGTTGGCCCCTGGGCTTCGACCAGTCGAACTCCGGCCGGCAACTCCGCGAATACCCGGTTTTTTGTCGATGGTCGCGAGCCGTCGTTCCGCAAGCGAATCTCCCAAGCGGTTTCGATTCCGACTTCGACGGGATCGTCGAGTTCAACGACCTCGACCACCAGTTTCGGTGTGGAATCGACCACGGTTTCGGTCTGGGCATCGACCTGTCCCCCTTGATCGGTGACCAGTCGCGCGTCGAGTGAATACGCGCCGGGCTGCCGGGCGATGAGGTCGGCCGACACCTCGGCGACCGCGCCCCCCCGAAGCTCTGCGACGAACCACTCAACCACGCGTTGGTCTGGATCCCATGTTCCGCCGTCGGTGGCCGATGCGAAATCAAAACCGGCTGGCGGTTGCAGCCGCAGTTTGAGATTCGACGTTTCGGCCGTCCCCTCATTTCGAGCAGACAGGGCGTATCGCGCTTTCCGATCGACATACCGCATCGCCGGCCCACGGAGCGACAGCGACAATTTCGGTCCCGAGACCTCAACCGTCGCGATCGCGAGCCGCTGCTCCGCGC
>JAPLOC010000538.1 GCA_026692825.1 Planctomycetota bacterium
CTCCCCGGTTTTCGCATCAAGCGGGCGATTGATCGGGGCGGGTTTGGTGAGGTCTACTACGCCGTCACCGATTCGGGAAAAGAGGTCGCCCTCAAACTGCTCCAGCGGAACGAGCAGGTCGAGCTGCGGGGGGTGACGCAATGTCTGAATCTGGAGCATCCCAATCTTGTTCCGATCTACGACATTCGCACCGACGCCGAGGGCAACCACTGGGTCGTGATGGAGTACGTCGCGGGCAAGAGTCTCGAGCGGGTGCTGGAAGAGAATCCCAAGGGGCTGCCGCTGGCGGAAGTCGAGATCTGGCTCCAGGGAATCGCCCAGGGGATCGCGTTTCTGCACGACCGGGGGATTGTCCATCGCGATCTCAAGCCTGCGAATGTCTTCCGGGAAGGGGGGCATGTGAAGATCGGCGACGTCGGACTGTGCAAGTTCATCACCCCCAGTCGGCGGAGCGTGCAGACCGAAAGCGTCGGGACGGTCTACTACATGGCCCCGGAGGTCGCCAAGGGGCGGTACCGCAGCGAACTCGACATCTACAGCCTGGGGATCATTCTGTACGAGATGATCACCGGAAAAGTTCCCTTTGATGGAGAAAGCACCGGCGAGATCCTGATGAAGCATCTCACCGAACGTCCGGATCTCTCAAAACTCCCCGCCCCGTTTCGTTCGGCCATCGGTAAGGCGCTCGAAAAGGATCCGCAATACCGGACCCCCAACGCGCTGGTGCTGGCTCAGGAATTCTCCATGGCGCTCAAACAGCAAAACGTGGGTGGCCCGTCGGTCGCGGTCGAAATCCCCGAGAGTCACTTTGTCGATGTCGAAAGGCTCGAACGCCAGTACGCAGGCCGACCGCCGGAACCGCCGCCTGTGACCTACGGTCAGCCGACGAGTTCGGGGGGAACCGCGACGCAAACTGGCGGCGCTCCCAAGGGCTTTTGGGAGAGTTTTCAGCATGAACTTAAGCACAACCCGCTGTTTCTGATTGCCGTCATTGTCACCGCGGTGACCGTCGTGCCCGTCGTGGCGATGCCCGTGTTGCTCGCCGGGCGAAGTTTTGGGAGGGTGATGCCGCTGTTTGCGATGTGGGGGGCGATTGGATATCTCGTCTACTGGGTGATCAAGGGGCGTAACAAAACGAAGGAACCGCCTAAAGTGCGGGCTCCGGTCCCCCCGCGACCGGCCAGTTATCGAGCAGGCGAACCACGACCCCAAGGGGGCCGACCGCACGGCGGCCCGGTCCCGGTTGCGGTTCGGGTTTCGAGTCCCCCGCCGCCGCCCCAGGCCCCCGTTCGGCGGGCCGTCAAAAAGCCGAAACCGGTCGTCTATGGACCGGATACGCCTCGCGAGATATCAACGCGATCACGGATTGGCAACCTGTCCACATCCATGGCGTCGGTTGGAATCTGGTCGGCGGTGGTGACGGCGATTGTCGCGGGATTCAGCAACTGGGTCGGGGAGATTCCGCACACCAGCCAGATTTTCAACGACCCGGCACGAGTCGGGCTGTTTGGGCTGACCACGGTCATCGCGTCGTGGGTGGTGATGCTTCCCACCAAGATCTGGGAGGGACGCGAGGTCGGTGGCTGGAGTCGCCGGCTGGTGATGCTGGCTCTGGGGGGCGGAGTCGGAGCCATCGCCTGGTGGTTGAATGACACACTGATGACCGGTTTGCGGCCCGAAGCGGTCTTTCCCAACAGCATTTTTACCCGTATCGGACATTACCCGCTGCTGGAACAGGGGGGCGCTCTGTCGATGGCGGGATTCGCGGCGTATTTCGCCGCCCTGCTGGGATTCATCCGCTGGCGACTGCAGGCCGACTCGTTTCGTTCGAAGCGGTTGCGGGCGTTCGCTCTGCTGCTGACGGCGGGAACCGCCTGGTTGCTGCCGGCACTGTTCGTGTTCAACCAGACCTGGGGTGTGTGCTGGGGAGCGGCGATCTCCGCCGTGGTGCAGTTGTCGGCCCCCTGGATTCCCCGGGAACAACGTGAAGCTGTGGTCCTGGCGGGCGGTGCCGGCCAACAATCGATCGCCGCCTGAAGGAGACTTCCATGAACTCAATGCCTCAGAATTTTGAACAGTTTTCCAGCCCTCAATTGCAATTGTCGTTCCCGGCAGTTGCCGTTCTGGCGATAGCCGCCGGTCTGGTGGTCCTCGCCTTTCTGCTGATGATCTCTGTCGTCCGCAAGGCGAATCGCCCCAGCTCGACCGTTCAAACCGTGAAGTCGGGGATCGGCACGCTCTTGTGGGTGGCCCCGGCGCTGGCACTGATCGTGATTATCGGGAAAAAGGCGCAGCCGACGTTCACTTCGCAGCCGCCGGCACCGCTTCCAGTTCCCGCTCAAGCCAGCCACTCCCCCGTGCCGCCCATCGCGCCGATCCAGCCGATCCAGCCGCTGCCCCTGCCGGAATCGATTCGGGTGGATCAGGTCGGTCAGGTCGCTGCCTCATCGGGTGCGGGTCACTCCCACGCGGAACCGGCCGACGTCCCCCCCGTCCAGTTGGAGAGCGACTTGCCCCCAACGGCCTCGTTGCCCGCCGAAACAGTGACAACCGTGACCCCCGCAGGCCAACCGGAATCGGTCCCGCCGACTGATTCGGGAACCGTGACCGTCGGTATCTCGCCGATCACCAACCTCAATGAAGAACTGGGAAAAGTGGCTCCGAAGACCGCTTCGCGGCTGACACCGCGTGGCGAGACCAGCTCCACCCCGGCTTGGAGCGGAGCCGAGCGGAACCCGAACGACGACAAAAATCGCCCGGTATTCCGCAGCGGTCGCTACATGACGCCGGAAGAAGCGACGGCCGACGTGACGACCAAAGCGGTGGAATACGTCCAGAGACGGTTTCAGTCAGAACTCGACCCCGCGGTACGGGTGACGGCCACTGTCATCGATCGCTCGGGGGTCGACGAACTGGTTCTCGAGAAATACCAGAAGGTCGACGAACTCACGGACGGGCGGAAACTGGCGGTTTGGATGTATATCGCACACTTGAAACTGAATGTGGGCGAGAATCTGCGGAACGCGGTCTACGCCGACTATCGGCAGTCGGTCGTGAACCAGCGGCTCAAGGTTTTGGGAGGGGGGCTGGGACTGGTGACGCTGCTTCTGGGAACTGTGGCGATGTACTTCCGACTGGATGACGCGACCAGCGGCAAGTACCGCACCCGGCTGAAACTCGCGGCGGGAGCGGTGATCGCCGCCGTGGGAATCGCGGCGTCGGTCGTGGCGTAACGGATTCTGGTTCCGCAGCGGCCAATCGAGTCTGGAGTTTGTCTCCACAAGATCATGCTGGCAATAGTCGGGCGGCACGCCAACTATTGCAGTCCGCCACCGACTCCACCGCCGCCACCAAATCCCCCGCCTCCTCCCAAGCCGGTTCCGCGTCCGGCACCAGTGAGGAATGAAAAGGTGAAGACGTCGGTGATCGTCGAGAATGTCGGTGACATGGAAAGTCGCACGTAGCGACGGTCGGCCGAGACCACCGCCAGGGCGGTGTTGGAAATCCCATCGGGCAGAATCTGAATCACCGGCTGGTATCCCACGTCTCCCGCCGCCTGACGACGGTTGCGATCGGCGAGCGCCGCCGACTCTCTGCGACGCGCGTCCCGCTCTCCCCGGGCAACCTCGGCTCCTCCTCGGCGCGGTCGCTCTTCGGACTTGAGCAACGGAACCCAGCCTAGTTCCTTGAGCCGTCCCCGATTCAGCGAGACGCGCACGACGCGATCCTCCGCGGCCAGTTCAATCGACTGTCGATCTTCGACTTCCTGCGGAGTTCCCTGCTAGCGGACGCTTCGCAGAACCGCGCGCTTTCCGACAACGTTCCCGGCGTTGTACCGAATTCGCAACCGGTATTCGCCCGGGAGTCCTCGCGGGCAGACGTAGCGGTCCATGCAGTCTTTCTGGTCGGCCCCATGTCCGTCATGGGCCAGGATTCCTCCGCCCGGCGTCTGGGGATTATCAAAGGAGCAAACGGTTCCGCCCGGCTCCTCAACGATCAGATCGAGGTCCGCTTTGCCGCTCCAGGTCAGCTCGACGAAGAGATCACGCTGGCGGGCGGCACGCACCGCCTGCGCGAGTCGATCGGCCTCCTCCGTCCGGTCACTCTTGCGGAGCTTCTCTTCGAGCGCGTCGGTGATCGCGATCGCGTCTCGGTGCAGTTTTTCATAGTCCTTTTGCCAGCCGCGCTGCAGGATTCCCGTCACCGCCCAAATCGCCCCGTCAACGTTGTCACTCTCGCCCGCCAGCCGGATTCCCATCATGTACGGCTCCGGCCGGGTCGGGTCCACCTGTGACGCGTGACGGTACAGATCGAGCGCCTTGTCTTTCGATCCGTACCGGGTCAGAAAGGCCGCCGTGTACATGAGATTGGCGGGATCGGTCTGACTGTCGATCATCGACAACAGCACCCGGCGGACCTCCTCGGCTGGCCGCCCGATCTGTTCCATCTCCAGAGCGAGGACGGTGTACATCCACGGTTGCCCCTGCCCGTTGCGAAGAGCCGCTTCGAGACAGGCAACCATGTCGGCTGGCTTCTTCGCCTGATGGAGCCGCAAGACGACGTCAGCGACGTCGCCCGCGTGCGGCTTATTGTTCGCGAAATACTGTTCCCAAGCTTCGTCGACGGGGAGTTTTTCGTTGGGATTCAGCGGCAGCTTCCGCGAGGCGCGGGCCTTTTTCGCAGTCGCGGGGGAGTCGGCGGGATCAGATTCGGATTTGTCCTGGGCCAAAACAGCCACAGCGACATCAGCCAACTGGGGCTGACATCGCTGTGGAATCAGTGAGCTGAAGGCGGGGGAAATTGCCGGCACTACGCCGACCTCCCCGTTTATCAGTCGTTCGTCAGTTTTTTTTTCAGCGTGGTTGCGGGGGTGCGCGGAGCGGCCGAGTCAATGTCGAAGAAACCACCACCACCACCGCCTTGACCACCTCCACCGAAGCCGCCACCGCCACCACCCTGCTGGCCGCCGCCGCCGAAGCCGCCGCCGCCGCCACCCAGGCCGCCGCCGATCCCGCCGTTACCGCCACCGAATCCGCCACCGCCCGAACCGGACAGCATTTGCGGAGCGATGACCAGATCACCCACAGGATAAACGCGGGGCTTGATGCTTCCTTCCGCTTCGGCGATCGCCGTCGTGGTGATCTTCATCACTTCGTCTTCGATCAGCCACGTGAGGTCTTTGCCATTGAGCAGCAGCTTCAGGATGCTGCGAAGCGTCACGCCCGAGAGGTTCAGGTTGACGTTTTCTTCGTTCATGTCGGCGGTCAGATTCGCATCTTCGATCGCCTTCTGATCGATCACGATATCGATGCCAGCAGACTTGGCCAGGAATTCGATCGCTTCCTTCAACGAAGTGTCTGCAAAGTTGACGTCCGTCGGCCGACTGAGCGCTTCCCGCAGCTTCTCTTCCTTCGGGCTGTACTTGGTCAGGTCGACCGAGTTCCATTTCTTCCGACGCTGAGTGAGCTGCTGCCACACTTCCGGCGGGGGATACAGCAACGGCGGTTCGTCGGGGAACGGCACGTGAGCCTTCTCCACCAAGTACAACGCCTCGAGGAACTTGTCACTGCGGAGCAGTCGCAACCGCATGATTCGGTCGAGCTGATTCGCCGCCTCGGTCACGAAGATCGACTGCCACGACACTCCGTTGTACGGAGCGACTTCAATCGTGGTCCGGGCGACCAGTTCGGCCTGCTCGAATGCCATCTCGTTGCCGGTGAACCCTTCGTTCATCAACGCCCGGACTTTTTCAATCAGGCTAGTGAGCCGTTCGTCGCGGAGAACCAGTTGGTCCGCCGTCAGACGCTGCGACTCCAGGGCGGCGAGTCGTTCCAGCGCGTAGATCCGCTGTGCTTCGACCTGCTGCTGTACGGTCATCAGCTCTTCGATCTTCTTCTGAACGCGAATACGATTCGCTTCGCGGTCGTTCGAATCGACGTCGGTCGACGAGTTGATGGTGTTGAGCATCCGCTTCAGTTCGCTCAAACCGACCTCTGGCTCACGCCGTTTCGACTTGTCGATGTCGGCGAGCTTCCGCTTGACCTGCTGGTTCAACTGCTGGCCACGGACACGCTTCGCTTCGACTTCCCGGTCAACAATGTTCTCTTCGCGAGCCGACGCGTCGGCTGGTTCCGCACCCAGACCCGGTTCGGGAGGGCCACCAAACTGCACCGTGCGAATCTTGCCCCGAAGCCTCTGCGACGCGGTCAGAATCTGGTCCGCTTGGTCGTTCTCGGGATCGGCCTGACGAATCGCCCAGGCGATTTGCTCGGCTTCATTCAATTTCCGCGTCTGGACCGCCCGCTTACCGGCGGCCGCCATCAACGCCATCTCGTCTTCGAATTCCTGCAACGCCTGGTGCAGCAGATCGGTTCCGGCGACCGCGATCGACAGTCCATCGTCACTCTCGGCGACCGACCACAACCGCGACAGGTAGGTATTCCCCTTCTGATTCACCGCCGGCTTGACGGTCCATTCCATCGTGCGGCCGTCGACCTGCGCCCGAACGATCACGCTCGCAGCAACCTCACCTTTGCCGAGCAGAATCGCGTCGCGATCGGCACGCAAAGGCGGGCAGACGTGAGGCAACACGCGATCCACGTCCGGGCTGATCGTCAGCGATTCCGGATACAGCACCAGGGCCGTCGCGGCGCGGGCCAGTCTGCCACCCAGTTCGGCGGGGGTGACACGGGCGTCGTCCAGAATTTCGTCGAGCAGCAGCACCCCACCGGTGTGTTCGGCAAGAACGCCGAGCGTGCGATGATCGATCTGCGGCCCGACCGCGTACGAGTGGACGGGGATCTGGCGGTCACGCAGGTCACCAATCAGGTCCCGCATTTCCTGCGTGGCGACGATTCCCGCCGTACTCATGCCATCGCCAATGTAGACGATTGAGCCGGCCCGGTCTTTTGAGAACGATTGCAACGACTTTTCGATCGCCGGCCGCAGATCGGAAGCGCCGAGCGGA
>JAPLOC010000539.1 GCA_026692825.1 Planctomycetota bacterium
CGCTGTCGGCGCACGGTTTCGAGCAGTGGCAGTCGATTGAGCAATCAACGTTCTGGAAGCAGGGGCTCGCGTCCGGAGAGATCGTTGGAACGCGTCCGACCACGGCGGATGAACTCGCGACGTTGAGGCTGGGCGTCAGCGATCGTTGGGTCGGCTTTCTTGAACACGATCGCATTCCGTTCATTTCGTATCCGTACGAGTGGACCTTTGGAATGCTGCGGGATGCGGCCCTTTCGCAATTGACGCTGCTTCAGCGGGCGCTCGCGGAAGGGTTCACAATCAAAGATGGAACCGCCTACAACACGCAGTGGCGCGGGGTTCAGCCGACGTTCATTGATGTCGCTTCGTTCGAACGCTGGCCCGTCGGCATCCCCTGGACCGGCTATCGGCAATTCTGCCAGACATTTCTGTACCCGTTGTTTTTTCAGGCATATAAGAACGTGGCGTTTCATCCCTGGCTGCGGGGCAGGCTGGATGGCATCGCACCCGAAGACTTCAACAACCTCTGCTCCTGGCGCGACCTGTTTCGTCGCGGGGTGTTCGTGCATGCGTTCCTGCATGCGCGATTACAGAGTTCCCGAGCCATCGGCAATACCGACGTTCGCAAATCGCTGTCGCGCGACGGGCTGGAAGCGAAGATGGTCCTCAACACGGTGGGATCGCTTCACCGACTGGTCGAAAAATTGAAGTGGAAAGCCGCGCGGTCGACATGGTCGGATTACGCTCCCGCTTACACCGACGACGACTGGACGCTGAAACAACAGTTCGTACGCGACGTGCTGCGACAAGTCGCCCCCGCCCAGGTGTGGGATCTCGGTTGCAACACCGGCACGTTTTCGCGACTCGCTGCGGAACAGGCTGATTGCGTGGTCGCGTTGGATGGCGATCATCTCGCGGTTGAAAAGCTGTATCAGTCATTGCGCGCGGAGTCGGGCTCGCTCGCGGCGCGGCGGATTCTGCCTCTGGTGG
The DNA here is from genome assembly GCA_026692825.1 of Planctomycetota bacterium. Classification (GTDB taxonomy): domain Bacteria; phylum Planctomycetota; class Planctomycetia; order Planctomycetales; family Planctomycetaceae; genus UBA10511. Next base: position 970 of record JAPLOC010000539.1, read on the forward strand.
GCAACGTAGTCGACTCGTCGCCCGACCTGGGCTGGCGGGGGACCGAGCGCAAGTCGTGGGCGCATCGCGGCCGGCCCGATCTAGTGCTGGCCCTGGCGCTGGTGCATCATGTGGTTCTGGGTGCGGGGGTTCCGCTGGCGGAATTCATCGATTGGCTGGCGAGTCTGGGGGGGGCGGTCGTGTTGGAATTCGTTGACAAAGAAGACCCTCAGGCGCGGCGGGTTCTTCACAACCGTGGAGACGATGATCCTGACTACTCGCTCGAAGCGTGTGTTCAGGGACTCAAAACCCGCTTCGGCCTGGTCCGCCACGAACCGCTGAAGTGCGGGACGCGGACGCTGCTCTTCGCCCAACCACGCTGACCCAAGCGATTCGCGATGAACTCACCCGAAGCGACCTCCACCGGCGCGCCTGGTTTCAGGCCCTTGTGGTGGGACATCTTTCACGTCTCGGTCTTGTGCGCGTTCGCCGTCGCGCAGCCCGCGCTGGGGCAACTGGGAAACCGCGAAGCGTTCGTGATTGACGTGGGACTCAATCGTGCGGGACTGTTCTTGCTGCTGGCACTGGTGTTGTTTGGAATCCCGGTGCTGCTGGGGTTGTGCCTGTGGATGGCGAATCGCGTTTCCCGTCCGCTGCGTGAAGGAATGACGCTCGCGCTGGTACTGCTGTTCGCCACGATGATTGCGCTCCCGGTCTATCGACAGTACTCACTGCTCACCGGTCTTCCGATGGTACTGGCCGCTGTCGGAACGGCGGTGGCAGCGACCTGGGGGTTTCAACGGTCACGGCATGTGCGATCGGTCGTCACATTGGCGTCCGTCGGATACGTCGTGTTTCCGGCGTTGTTTCTCAGCCAGACTCCTGCGTCCCTAGCGGTTTTGGGGGTGAGTGAGGCCGGCGATACCATGGTGAAGCCAACCCCCATCGTCTTCGTCGTGTTTGACGAATTCAGCGGGTTGTCTCTGATGTCTCCCGATCGGTCGATCAACGCGAAACGCTATCCGCGGTTCGCGGAACTCGCGGAACGAACCACATGGTACCGCAATGCGACCACGGTCAATTCCACAACCCAGTGCGTCGTTCCGGTGATACTCTCGGGTAAATATCACGACCCGACCAGCAGCCACGGCGTCACGCGGTTCGATCAACACCTGTTCTCGATGGTGATGGGAACCGGGGATTATGAAATGGTCGCCTTCGAACCGGTCTCGCGGCTGGCATTCGATGGCACCGCTCTCGCCGAGTGGCAAAAACCAAGCATCGCGGCACAACTTCGCGTCGCGATTCCCGAGGTCGCCAAAGCGGTCCTGTGGAATGTCGCGCCGCGTGAAATCCGTTCGAGCCTGCCGAACCATCGTCAGATCTGGTGGGGCGTTCCCGAAGGAGGAATCACCGACCGGACACTGCGTCGTGGCGTCGTCCGGTGGGGCTGGAGTTGTCTCCGCGTCGAACAGTTCCAGCACTTCCTTGACTGCCTGCCGGAAGAGGGGCATCCCACGCTGCACTTCATGCACCTCGTCTTTCCCCACGTTCCCTGGATGTATCTCCCCTCGGGACGCCCCTACGCTGACGAGTGTGGCGACCTCACCCTGCTGAATTTTGACACCGAGGGATTGGCGGGAGACGTCTGGAGTGATGACCCCGATTTTGTTGAACGACAGGAGCAACGCTATCTGCTGCAGGTGCAACTCGCCGACAAGATGATCGGGGATCTGATCGACCAGTTGGAGTCGCTGGGGATGTGGGATGAGTGCCTGCTGATTGTGACGGCCGATCATGGAGTTTCGTTTCGCGCGGGGCAGAATCGCCGGCATTACAGTGGCAAGAATGCTGACGAGATCATGTCGGTCCCGCTGTTTGTGAAACTCCCGGGACAAAAGTCGGGAAGCGTGAGTGATCGCAATGTGGAATCGGTCGACCTGATTCCGACGGTTGCCGACGTTCTGCAACTTCCGCTCAAGTCGCCTGTCGACGGGGAGTCATTGGCGAAGGAGCCAACCGGTCGCCGAATTCATAAGACGCTCACCGAGAACTACGACACATTGAAAATGCCGGTCGATGTGACCGCGGTCAGTTCAATTCCGGAAGAGTCGCGGCGTCGATTTGGCGAAACTCCCGACGACCTGTTTCGGTTTGGACCGCATGCGGAATTGATCGGGCAACCGGTGGCAGATCGTGTCGACATGTCCGAAAAGGTGGACGGAGTGCTGGAACTGACACGAAATTCTCCCGAGCCATTTGTTTTGCCCGAAGCGCCGCTCCCGTGCTATTTTGAAGGAATCTATCGGCGGGAGAAAACGGACGAGGAGATGCCGGCGATCGCCATAGCGATCAATGGAACAGTCCAAGCAGTCGCCCGGCCTTCCACGCTGAAAGCCGTTCGGGGGCGATGGGAATCGCTGGTGCCGGAAAAATGTCTGAACAACGGTCCGAACGAGGCGAGATTTTTTGTGGTGCGACCTGTCGGTGAGGATCTGCGCCTGATTCCGTGCGAAACGAAGCAGGGGGCACCCCGGGTACTCGCTGAGTAGCGCTGATTGACTCCGCCTGTCCGGACGGGGAAGATCACCGCCGAACAGGCCGGTGACAGGGCGCGTGGCGAAACCCGATCCGGCGGTCTGACTCCCTTGGAATTGGTTCGCATGATTCGTCGACTGGTTGAGACACTCGCTCCTCTTGCGCTCGTGGTGTCGATTCTCGTTGTCACCTCGGAACACTCGGTGGCGCAGACCCTGGAAGAACGATTGCTGGCCGAACGACCGGAAACGCTCGTGGACGACGCCCGTTCCCAGGGGGATCCCGTGCGGGGAGCGGTGCTGTTTCACCAACCGTACCTGGGATGTACGAAGTGCCATGCGTCGGGTGCCGAAGGGAAGCCACTCGGCCCCGATCTCTCCCGATTGGAAAAAGAGACAAAGGCACCGCATCTGGTGGAATCGGTCCTCGCCCCGTCGCGACAGATTCGCAATGGATTTCAGACCATTGTTCTGGAATTGAAGAGCGGGAAGACTCAGACGGGACTACTGGTGGAGAGCGGCCCGACAGGGGTTTCGCTGCGCGACGTCGATCAGGGGGGGAAGACGCTGTTGATTCCGCGCGCGGAGGTTGAAGAGCAGAAGCTGCTGGACCAATCGCTGATGCCCGCCGGTCTGGTGAATTTGCTGGCGAGTCGACAGCAATTTCTCGATCTGACGGCGTACCTGCTCGAAATCGCGGAAAAGGGACCGGGCCGGGCGTTGGAGTTGCAGCCGAACCCGGCCCTCTACGCGGCCGCCGCCTTGCCGGAATATGAGCAGCATCTGGACCACCGGGGCTTGATCGCTGGCTGGAACGACGCCAGCCTGGCGCGGGGCGAGGCGATTTACAACCGGGTCTGCGCGAACTGCCACGGGACGCACGAGCGCGCGGGTTCGCTGCCGACATCACTTAAATTCGCCAGCGGGAAATTCAAGAATGGGGCGGAACCGTACGCGATGTACCAGACCCTGACACGCGGGTTTGGACTCATGGCCCCACAGACCTGGATGGTCCCCCGCCAGAAATACGACGTCCTGCACTACATTCGCGAGCAGTATCTGCGCGAACGGAATCCGACACAGTACGCGCCCGTGGACGACGATTATCTCGCGACACTTCCACAAGGGGACACCCAGGGACCGGAGCCGTCGACGATCGAACCGTGGTCGGCGATGGATTACGGCACCAGTCTGATTGGAACGTACGAGGTCGGTGCCGACGCGTCGAATTTCTCGTACAAGGGGATCGCCATCCGCCTCGACGCCGGTTCCGGGGGGATTTCGCGTGGCGATCACTTCCAGGTTTTCGACCACGACACCTTGCGAATCGCCGCCGCCTGGAGTCGTCAACCGGGGAAGCCGGGTTTCATCGACTGGCACAGCATCCTGTTCGATGGACAGCATGGAGTTCACCCGCGCCTCGTGGGTGAGATCGCGTTCGGGAATCGCACTGGGCCGGGATGGGCCAATCCCGCGAATGGAAGCTGGGCCGACCCGCGCATTCGCGGTCGCGACGATCGCCCCTATGGTCCCCTCCCGCGAGAATGGGCCCATTACCGTGGGATGTATCAGCATGGTCAACAGGTCGTGTTGAGCTACACCGTGGGAACGGCTGAGATTTTGGAGTCACCGGGAATTGTTGAAGTCGTGGGGGCGATGCGGACCGGGAAAGCGGTGTCGCTGCGCGTCGATTTACAGCCGACGGACGCCGGGATTTATCCGGAAACGCAGCGGCAGGTTCTGGCGAGTTCGGGGGGTTCTGGCGAGTGTGGGTCAGTGGCTGCCCGGAGAACGGTTTTGCCAGGGCGGAAGCACAGTTGCGGCTCAGCAGGAGCTTCGCCCTCCCGTGACGCCTTGCCCTCACGTGATGCGGTTTCTCTCCGCCCTGTGACCAATGCGGCGGATGACTTGGCGCTTGCTCCGGTTGAACCGGACGCTGTTCCAACATCCGTTGTCTTCCGTCGCACGTTCAACATCGGTCCCCGAACACACGATCTGCTCCTGCGGGTCGCTGAGCGAAGCGATCCGAATTCGAAGTTGCGAGTGTTTCAGCACGATACAACGCGTTTGGCAATCTTCGGACTCCGCGACACGGTCGCCGAATCCACGGATGGCCCTCCCGACCGGGCCGTCGTGTTCGACGGCGGACAATATCTTGAAGTCGCGGAGGACGAATCGCTCGATTTTCTGCGGCACGATTTCACGATTCTGGCGCGTGTGCGAACCAAACAGGGAGGGACGGTTCTCTGCCAGACACAACCGGGGGACAAGTGGATTCCTGGGGGAAAGTCGCTCTTCATTCGTGATGGCCGGCTGTGTTTTGACATGGGTTGGGTCGGGGCGGTGACCTCGCGAAAGAACGTCAACGATGGGGAGTGGCACGCGGTCGCCTGCACCTGGGATCACAAGACGGGCGAGATTGAGTTGTTCATCGATGGCGTGTCTGACGGAAAGGGGACACTCAAGCCGCAACACACGCTGGACAACGCCGTCCTGCGGATTGGCTTCACCGCGCCCGACTTCCCGCAGCCCCAAAGCGTGTTCGTGGGAGATATGGCCTTCGTGCGACTCTACCCGGGCCGGCTGGCGAACAACGACATCAAGCGTTTGAGCGAATCGCGGCTGGCGACGCGTGGCGAGTCCAACGCACCGCTCCGTCCGCAACCACTCGCCGCCTGGANNNAACACGTGGCGGTCGTTCGTGACGCGAATCGCAAGACCGCGGCGGCTGTGGATTCGCATCCCCTGATCGCCGGTGTCGTTTCCGCTCCCGAAGGGACACGCTGGGAATCTGACGAGGGACGACTGATTCTGCGAATTCCGGCCGGCGACCAACCGCTGCGGATGACTGTTTGGGCCAGTGCAGCCCCCGCGGAGAAGATAGAGGAATTCGGGAAACGCGTGGTGATCACCGATCCCGATCGCGATCTGCAACCGCTGACGCAAGGGGGACCGCCCCGTTGGTCGGAAAAGCTCCCCGTCCCCGTCCGACTGGGACGTGACGAAGGTCCGTATGCCGCGGATGTGCTGACGTTGCCCGACGCGAATCCGTGGCTGGCCTTGGTGCGTCCCACGGGACTCGATTTTCTCGAAGACGGTGACCGACTGGCGGTGTGTACCTGGGATGGCGATGTCTGGATGATCGCCGGCCTGTCAAAACTTCCCGCGTCGGTGATGGAAGACCCCGCCAGTCCCGCTCCCGCATTGACCTGGCAGCGCATCGCCTCGGGATTGTTCCAGCCACTGGGTCTGAAGATCGTTCGAGGAAAGATCCATGTGACGTGCCGTGATCAACTGGTGATTCTGCACGACCTCAATGGCGATGGAGAGACCGACTACTACGAGAACTTTAATAACGATCATCAGGTGACGGAGCATTTCCACGAATTCGCGATGGGATTGCAGACCGACGCCGAGGGGAATTTCTATTACGCGAAGTCCGCCCGGCACGCGCTGAAAG